>JAUYJB010000006.1 GCA_030688605.1 Hyphomicrobiales bacterium | reverse complement strand
CTATCGTATGCACACATCTCAAGTGAGCCGCCCAAGCCATTTCGAAAAAGCGAGTCTTTCCAACAAATGCGAAGGCACCGGATACTGACCGTTTCTCCTAAGGTAGGGCAGATAAGTTATTGGAATCATTGAGGTCAAAAGATGTGTGAATCCGATAGCTCTCCCCAGTGGGGAGAGGTCGGATCGAGCGCCAGGGAGAACCGGGTGAGGGGGCGCGAGTCGGCGTGAAATCGATAGGGCGAAACCCCTCACCCGCTTCGCGATCTTGACGATCGCTCGGCGAGCAGTCCCATTGGGAGAGGTGTCCAAGGCGGCGTGCACGCGACCTCTTCGTGAGAGGGTCACAGCCCGCGCCGCGCGGCGCGCCAGATGCGCCATTGCCGGCGCAGGGGATTGACCGCGATTTCCTCCTGCAGCGGATCGAGGCAGCGTTCGCTCGCCGCAAGATACGGCGCGACCAGCGCGCAAGGGGCAAAGGCCGGGCGCAGCGCCGCTGGCAGCCTGCCCGCTTCCGTGCGCGCCGCCTCGAGATGCTTGCTGGCGATGTCCCGCAATTCGCCGAGCGCCGCCGCCAGCCCGCCGCTCATTTGGCCGCCGACGACTTCCCTCGACGATAAGCCGTTGCGGGCGATCAGGTCTCGGGGCACATAGAGCTTTTCCTCGGCCGCGTGGCGGGGAAGCGCGCGCAAGAGCCAGCCGATCCCGGTCGCAACGCCTGCATGGCCCGCCGCCGTCCCTGAGCCCACGTCCGCGCCGCGGGAAAGGATCAGGCAGGAAAGTTGGATGACGGCGCCGAACGTATCGCCGAGATAGCCCTCGAGCTCCGTCATCGAGGCGATCGGGTCGTCGTAGAGATCGAAGATGCGCGCATTGATCAGGTTCTGGAAGGCGTCAAGCGGCAGCTTTCCGGCCGCGATCGCCGGCTTGAGCGCCTGCAGCACCGGATGGCCGGCGCTCTCGCCGCCTTCGCCCCGGTAAAGCACGGCGATGGCGTCGCGCCACCATTGCAGGCGGATCTCGCCGGCCAAGGGCTCGCTGATCTTGGCGCGGACGCCGCAAAGCTCCGCATCGAACGCGTAGAGCGCCATTAGCTCCTCGCGCGGCCCGCGCGGCGCCAGCAGCGCCGCCAGATAGCGGTCGCGGTCCGCCGCCCGCGCCAGATCGGCGCAATGGTCGTATGTCCCGCTCATGGAGGTACGATATGGGGGCGCGGTCGGCCTCAGTCCACGGCGATCAGCGCCGCGGCGATCATGCGGCGCTCCGCCAGCAGCACGTTGTAGGTGCGCGCCGCGGCGCCGGTGTCCATGGTTTCGACCGCAATGCCCTTGACCCGCAGCGCCGCCCGCGCGGCTTCCGGAAGCGCGCCGATCTCGGTGCCGGTTCCGATCAGCAACAGGTCGATCTGCTCCGCTTCCTCCAGGACGCGCTCAAGATCGCCCTCCTTGAGTGTCCGGAAATCCGCCACCTCCCAGGCATAGACGCCGGACGGAACGATCAGGATCGAGCCGCGGTGCGACATGTCGGCGAAGCGGAAGCCGCCATTGCCATAGGCGTCGATCGGCGGCAGGCCGGGAAAATGGGGCGTGTCTTGGGGCATGGCGTTGCGTGACTAAAGCACAGTGAAAACTGGGCGAACCGCATGCATGGATAAAGGGCTATAATAGCCTTCTCCCGCTTGGCGGGGGAGAAAGCAAAATCAAGTCGTTAGCCGAGCGCAGCGAGGCCCAGAGCGAGTTGTGCGTCAATCCAAAATCATCCCGGTCAAATGGTTTCCTATAACCATGAACCGCTCTAGACGCTGGCGCCCGCGGTCACCCCGCTCCAGTCACGCTTGACGCCGAGCACCATCAGGATCGGCGAGGCGATGAAAATCGACGAATAGGTGCCGACCACCACGCCCCAGATCATCGCGAAGGTGAAGCCGCGGATCACCTCGCCGCCGAAGATGTAGAGCGAGAACAGGGCGATCAGCGTCGTCACCGAGGTCAGCAGCGTGCGCGACAGGGTCTGGTTGATCGACTTGTCGAGCAGTTCCTGCAGCGCCATGCGCTTGTAGCGGCGCAGATTCTCCCGGTGCCGGTCATAGACCACGACCGTGTCGTTCAACGAATAGCCGACGATGGTCAGGATCGCGGCGATGATCGACAGGTTGAACTCCAACTGCAGCACCGAGAAGACGCCGAGCGTCAGCACCACGTCGTGGATCGTCGCCACGACGGCGCCGATGGCGAACTGCCATTCGAAGCGGAACCAGATATAGATCAGGACGGCGATGAGCGCGACGACGACGGCGATGGTCCCCGTCTGCACCAGCTCGCCGGAGACTTTCGGCCCGACCACTTCGACGCGCCGGTATTCGACGCTGTCGCCGAGCGCCTGCTTCACCTTATCGATGACGGTCTGCTGGGCCGCCTCGCCGCCCTGCTGCTGCTCGACCCGGATCAACACCTCGTTCGGCGCCCCGAACTCCTGAATCTCGATGTCGCCGAGCCCGAGCCCGCCGAGTGTCGAGCGCAGACCGCCAAGGTCCGCCTGCTCCGTCTTGGTCTGGATCTCGATCAGCGTGCCGCCGCGGAAATCGATGCCGTAGTTGAGGCCGAGGACCAAGAACAGCGCCAGCGACAGGACGGACGCCGCGGCGGACACCGCATAGCTGATGGTGCGCAACCGAATGAAGGCGATTTGCGTCTCGTCGGGCAAGAATCGGATCGGTTTGAACATGAAGCCTCTTCTCCCCTTCAGATCGGCACCGTGGACGGGCGCGTCTGCTTGAGCCAGGTGGCAACGATCAGCCGGGTCAGGGTAAAGGCGGTGAACACCGTGGTGACGATGCCGATGGCCAGCGTCACCGCGAAGCCGCGGATCGGGCCGGAGCCGAGCTGGAACAGGATCACGGCGGCGATGAAGGTCGTGATATTGGCGTCGAGGATGGTCCCCAGCGCCCGGGTGAAGCCGGCGTCGATCGAGGCGATCGCCGATTTGCCGGAGCGCAGCTCCTCGCGGATGCGCTCGAAGATCAGCACGTTGGAATCGACCGCCATGCCGACGGTGAGCACGATGCCGGCGATGCCGGGCAGCGTCAGCGTCGCCTGCAGCATCGACAGAGCGCCGACGATCAGGGACAGGTTGGCGAACAGCGCCACATTGGCGAAGATTCCGAACAGCCCGTAGGCGACGACCATGAAGACGATGACGGCCACGGTGCCGATGATCGCGGCGATCTTGCCGGCTTCGATGGAATCGGCGCCGAGTCCCGGCCCCACGGTGCGCTCCTCGACGATGGTCAGTTTCGCCGGTAGCGCGCCGGCGCGCAGCAGAATCGAAAGATCGTTCGCCTCCTCGACCGTGAAGTTGCCGGAAATCTGACCGGTCCCGCCGAGGATCGGCTCGCGGATCACCGGCGCGCTGATCACCTGGCCGTCGAGCACGATGGCGAAGGGCCGGCCGACATTCTGCTGGGTGGTGACGCCGAAGCGCTTGGCCCCCTGGGTGTCGAAGCGGAAGGTGACGATCGGCTCGTTGGTGCGCTGGTCGAAGCCGGGCTGGGCGTCGACCAGGTTTTCGCCGGCGACGATCTCGCGCGTCTCCAGGAGATAGGGTTGCGGCGGCTGGTCCTGCGAATAGACGATCTCGGAGCCCGGCGGCACCCGCGTCTCCATCGCCTGCTGCGGCGTGATCGACAGATCGACGAGGCGGAACACGAGCTTCGCCGTCTTGCCGACAAGGTCCTTGACCCGCTCCGGGTTCTGCTCGCCCGGCACCTGGACCAGGATGCGGTCGGCGCCCTGCCGCTGGATCGTCGGCTCGGTGGTGCCGAGCTGGTCGATGCGCCGCCGAATCACCTCGATCGACTGCTCGACCACCAGGGCGATGCGGCGCTGGACGCCCTCCTCGGTCAGGCGCAGGGTCAGCCCCTCCGGCGCGTCCTCGATGGCCACCTCGGAGACCTGGTTTCCGGTCAGGAACGAGCCGGCCACGGGCGCCGCCAGGTCGCGCAGCGCGCGGCGCGCGGCGTCGCGGTCCTCTGGGCTCAGGCGGACGTCGATGCTCTGGTCTTCGCGCTTCAGGAAATTGCGGTTCTGAATCCTCGCCGTCCGCAGCGTGCTGCGCACGTCGTCGCGCAGATTCTTCAGCCGCGAGTCGATCACCGACGCGGTGTCGACCTCCCACAGCAGATGCACGCCGCCCTGCAGGTCGAGGCCGAGCACGAGCTGCTTGTGCGGCAGCCAGCTCGGGATCCAGCCGAGCTCCCGCACCGGCACGAAATTGGGCAGCGAGAACAGGATCCCGGCCGCGCCGACGAGCAGGATCAGGACCGCCTTCCAGCGGGCAAAATGCAGCATGTCTCAGTTTCCGCCTGTTCGGCCTGTTCGAGGTCTAGAGCGGTTCCCGGTTATAGGGAACCGCTCCAAACCCACTCATTCCTTTTTCGGGCCGTCCGCGATCGGCTCGCCGCGCGCGCGCACCTCGGCGATCATCGAGCGCACCACGCGCACCCGCACCCCCTCGGCGATCTCGACCTGGATCTCGCGGTCGTCGATGACCTTGTTGATCTTGCCGACCAGGCCGCCGCTGGTCACCACCGTGTCGCCGCGGCGCAGCGAGGAGACCATTTCGCGATGCTCCTTAACCCGCTTCTGCTGCGGACGAAAGATCAGGAACCACATGACCACGAAGATCAGGACGAAGGGCAGAAGCTGAACGATGAAGCCGCCGGAGTCTCCGCCCAGGCCCTGAGCAAAAGCCGGTGTAATGAGCATCCAATTCTCCCCAAGATGGCGCAATGCGACGCCGCGCCTGCGGCCTGCCGTCGGCGCGCGGGCGTCCCGGATCGGGCGGCGCGACTATAGCGATGGCAACCGGATTTGCAAACCGTAGCGAACCGCCGTTGCGCGGCCCGCGGGCGCCATTGCGGGTGCTGTTGCGGGCGCGGGCGCGCGTGCTAGTGTGCGCCGGCGCGATAGACCCCGTTCCCGCCTTGCTGTCGAACGAGCATCCCGATGACGGATAAGGAGAAATCAGAGCTGGCGCCGCTCCTTCAGCGTCTCGCCGATGCGCTCGAGCGGCTCGCCCCGGCGGCCCTGGCCGAGGTCGATTTCGAGGCCGCCGACGCCTTTGCGTGGGTCGCCGACCGCGCCCACTTGCAGCCGGTGGCGGCGGTCAACCGGCTGCCCTTGAAGCTGTTGCGCGGCATCGACCGGATGCGCGACATCCTGATGGACAATACCGAGCGGTTCGCCCGCGGCCTGCCGGCCAACAACGCGCTTCTGTGGGGCGCCCGCGGCATGGGCAAGAGCTCGCTGGTCAAGGCGGTCCATGCCGAGGTCAATCACGAGCTTGCGAAAGAAGAAGGCGCCAAGCCGTTGAAACTCCTCGAAATCCACCGCGAGGACATCGAGTCCCTGCCGGTGCTGTTGGGCCTGCTGCGGCCGCAGCCGTTCCGCTTCCTCGTCTTCTGCGACGACCTGTCCTTCGACAAGGAGGACACCTCCTACAAGTCCTTGAAGGCGCTGCTCGAAGGCGGCATCGAGGGCCGGCCGCGCAACGTCATCTTCTACGCCACCTCGAACCGCCGCCACATGATGCCGCGCGACATGATGGAGAACGAGCGTTCAACCGCCATCAACCCGTCGGAAGCCGTCGAGGAGAAGGTGTCGCTGTCCGACCGCTTCGGCCTGTGGATCGGCTTTCACCGCTGCAGCCAGGACGAATATCTGGCCATGGTCGAGGCCTATGCCGCTCACTATAGCCTCGACCTGGATAAGCCGACCCTGCGCGCGGAGGCGCTCGAATGGGCGGCCACGCGCGGCGCCCGCTCCGGCCGCGTCGCCTGGCAATATATCCAGGATCTTGCCGGCCGCCTCCGCACCGTCATCGACGCCTGAGCCACGATCGCCGCGGAAGGCGCGGGCGAAAGCCCGCTTGCCCGTGAGCGATAAGCGGCACGACAGCCCGAACCGGCAGGGCTCAATTTTGCCAATGCCCGTCAATGGTGGCAAGCTCGACCAAACTCGTTGCTCATCGGGTGGATGTCGGATATCGACTCAGGGCAATCGAGATGTCGGAGGAGACGATGGTAAGGTTGCTGGCCGGCATCGTTCTGTGTGTCATTCTCGGGGCATTGGCGCAGGCGCAGGAATCGGCATCGGAAACCTTTTCCTGCGAAGAGTCCTTCGGACCGGGCTTCACGCCAGGCGAAGTGCCCTATAGCTGCTGCTATCCGGGCACGGTGCCGGTGCCGGGCGAAAATCGTTGCGCATCGCCGGGCAGTGCCGATGCCGCGCCGCAAAAGCAGCTGCAGCCGGTTCCGCCCCCGTCTAGCGGTCAGGGACAGCAATGCATCGCAACCGGACAGGTCTGCGTCCTCAACGGCACTCCCTGTTGTTCGGGCAGCTGTTCGGGAAACTTCCCAAATACATATTGTCAGTAACCGGTTGGCGGCAGCGATTGCGACCAGCGTGGGTCGATCAGGCCGGCGATCATCTTCGAGGTTGTCGTGGCTGGGCCTTTCGCCCCGGAGCCTACCAACCTCGGTCGAGTGGCAGGCCAGCAGCGAGCTCAGGCTCTCCCAAAGGAGGGGCGTGCGCCCCTTCTCCTCTGCCCTACAGTCTTATCAGCCGGTCTCGTCGAGATATTGCAGCGGATCGACCGGCTTCGAGCCCTTGCGCAGCTCGAAATGCAGCTGCGGCTGGGTGACGTTGCCGGACTGCCCGGCCTTGGCGATGACCTGGCCGCGGCGCACCTGCTCGCCGCGGGTGACCAGCGTCTGGCTGTTATGGGCGTAGGCCGAAACCCAGTCGTCGGCGTGGCGGATCAGGATCAGATTGCCAAAGCCCTTGAGCTCGTTGCCGACATAGGCGACGACGCCGCTCTCGCTCGCCTTGACCGAGGTACCCTCGGGCACGGCGACGTTGATGCCGTCGTTCTTGGCGCCGTTGGGCCGCGATCCGAATGGCGAGATCACCCGGCCGCGCACCGGCCAGCGGAACTTGCCGACGCTCATCGCCTGCGGCTCCGGCAGCGTCCCGGTACCGACGTTTTTCGGCTCTGGCCGCGTCAGCTCCGCCGTCCGCGTTGGCCTCAGATTCGGGCGCGGCGTCGGCAGCGGAACAATCCGGTTCCCCCGGCCCGACGCCGGCAGCGGTTCGAGCGACGCTGATTGGCGCGTTTCGTAGCGCGTTTCCGGGTATGGACGGGCGCGCGGCGCGGGTTCGCCCGCGTCGTTGGCGAAATTCGACGCGGTCGCCGTCCTGACTGGCGCCGCGGATGGGATTTCAAGGCGCTGCCCGACAGTGAGCCGGTCGGCGGAGGCCAGCCGGTTGTGTCGCGCGATGTCGCTGGCGCCGAGGGCATTGTCGCGGGCGATCCCGTAAAGCGTCTCGCCGGGGCGAACGACGTGGACGCGCATGGCCTCGGCGGCCGGCCGATCGGCGGCGCCGAACGTAACCGGGTCCCCAGGGCGCCAGTTAATCGGCGGGATCAGGATGTTCTGGCCCGGATGCAGATCCTCCGGCCGCTGCATGTCGTTGGCCGCCATGATCGCGCGCGCCGAGACGCCGTGGCGCCGCGACAGGCTGTAGATGGTGTCGCCGCTGCCGGCCCTGACGACGGAAAAGCCGTTTCCGGCGGCAAGCGGAATGTCGCGCCTTTCGACCGGCGCCGGCGTGGTCGCCGCAGGCGCCCTGCCCGCGATCTGCCGTGGCGGCATCGGCGGCATCGGCCTGGTCGCCGCGGCCCTCGGGGAGATATTTTGCTCCGGGATCGGGGCCACCGAACCGGTCACCTCGGGATGCGAGAAAAAAGGTTGGCTGAGACGGGTCACTTCCGAGCTGCACGCCGCGCTCAAGGAAAGCGCGCCGACAATCGCGGTAATCCGCGCCGCCCGCGCGATCGATGTTGGAAAGAACTCACACATGAACCTGACTCACGCTCACCGAAACGGCACGCCCCCCAAGGGCTCAAGCTAGCCACGGTTGGGTAAACAAGGCTTTAAGAACTCGGCTAAATCTCGATCTCTCCGGCCCGGAGGTCCGTGCACCGGCGGCGGAACCGCACTGACCCGCGCGCCGCCATGCCTCCCTTCCCTCGACGGTGAGGCCGGCCCGTCGGGGCCAGGATGACAACAAAAGGCGGGGAGCGCCCGCAGGGCGCGACACGAACATATGAAGATCCGTTGCCGGGTCGAGCCCGGCAATGGCAAGAGAAGGAGTGAGGGCACCACCCTTGCCCCCGCCTTTCCGGCGAGGGCGGGCATCCATTGACCGGGGCCACGGATGATCCGATCGATCATTTGCTCAGGCATTGGCAAGGTGAGCCGCCAATGGGTCCCCGACTGCTCAGGGACGACGACACGCTCCGTCGGCGCGGATCTTAAAGATCGAGGATCAGCTTTTCGCCCGGCAGGGCGCGCGAGATGCAGACCTGGATCAGGGTGTTGGCCGCCTTCTCGTCGTCATCGAGGACCTCGTCGCGGTGGTCGGCCTTGCCGCCGAGGAGGGAAACCTGGCAGGTGCCGCAATAGCCCTCCTCGCAGACCTTGATGACCGCGATCCCGTTATCGTTGAGAACCTCCAGGATGGTCTTGTCGGCGGGAACGGTGAGCGTCAGGCCGCTTTGGGCAAGCTCGATCTCGAAGGGCTCGTTGGCGCGCGCCCTTACCTCGGCGCGTTCGTGGTCGCTGAGCGCGCTGGAGAACAGCTCGTAATGCACCACCTTGTCGGGCCAGTGGCGGGCGGCCTCGCGGGCGGCCCTGAGCAGGCCCGCCGGACCGCAGAGATAAAGATGCGTATTGTCCGGGCGCTCGGCCAGCGTCGCCTTAAGGTCGATGCCCTTCTTCGGGTCGCCGCCATCGTGATGGAAGCTGACGGCATCGCCGAAGATCTCCTTGACCTCGTCGAGGAAGGCCGTCTCTTCGACCGACTTGGTGCAATAGTCGAGCTTGAACGGCACCTCGCCGCGGCTGAGCGCATGGCCCATGGCGAGCATCGGGGTAATGCCGATGCCGCCGGCGATGAGATGATGCCGGCCGGCGCTGGGGTCGAGCGGGAAATTGTTGATGGGTCCTGAGGCTTTCAGCATGTCGCCGACCTTGACCTCGTCGTGCATCCAGGTCGAGCCGCCGCCCTTCGGTTCGCGCAGGACCGCGGTGACGTAGCGGCTCGAGTCCGCCGGATCTCCGGCCAGCGAATAGGAGCGCGTCAGCCCGTTGCCGGTGAAAATGTTGATATGGGCGCCGGCCTCGAAAGGGGGCAGGCTGCCGCCGTCCGTGGCGACGAACGCGAACCTCTTGATCTGCGGCGCGAGCTTGTCGATCGCTGCAACTTTGAGGTCGAGATCGGGCATTGCGGCGCTTGCAACCTTTCTGTTTTCTCCGAGCGCGCGGTTTCCTCCGCGCGGGCGGTGCCATATTTGTCGCACCGGCGCGCGATTGGCAAGCCGGGTGGCCAGCGCGCTAGAAGGCGCTCTTGAACAGGCCGCCGTCGATGAGGATGTTCTGGCCGGTGATGTAGCCGGCATGCGCGCTGCACAGGAAGGCGCAGGCGCGGCCGAACTCCCCCGGGTCGCCGAAGCGGCCGGCCGGCACCTCCCGGGCGCGCTCGCGGGCGACCTCTTCGGCGCTCCTGCCCTGCAGCCGCGCTTGGGCCGGAAAGCCCGCGCGCAGCCGCTCGGTGTCGAACATGCCGGGCAGGAGATTGTTGATGGTGACGTTGCGGTCGGCGACGGTGCGGCAGATGCCGGCGAGAAACGCCGTCAGCCCGGCGCGCGCGCCGGAAGACAAGTCGAGGCCGGCAAGCGGCATCTTGACCGAGATGGAGGTGATGTTGACGATGCGCCCGAAGCCGCGCTCGGCCATGCCGTCGAGCGTGCGCTGGATGAGCTCGATCGGCGTGATCATGTTCATGATCACCCCGTCGATCATGGCCTCGCGGTCAAGCTCGCGAAAGTCGCGGCGCGGCGGGCCGGCATTGTTGTTGACCAGGATGTCGGGCTCCGGGCAGGCGGCGATGAGCGCCTCCTGGCCGGCGCGCGTGCCGATGTCGGCCGTGACCGGCGTCACCGGCACCTTGAAGCGGTCGGCAATCTCCGCCGCGGTCTCGGCGAGTGTCGCCTCGTCGCGGCCATTGACGACAACCGCGACGCCGGCTTCCGCCAGCGCCATGGCGCAGCCGCGGCCGAGCCCCTTGCTGGAAGCACAGACGATGGCCTTGCGGCCGCCGATGCCAAGATCCATGCTCGATCGCTCCCCGTCAGCTCGTGTGGGGGCCAACTTATGGCGGCGGTGGCCGCAAGCCAAGCTTGGGGGTGGTGGGCCATGCAGGCCTTGCCTGACTTTGACGATGTCCTGAAGGCGCAGGCGCGGATCGCCAGACAGGCGTCGCACACGCCGCTTGTCGAATTTGTCGAACTCAACGCCCGCGCCGGACGCCGGGTGCTGCTCAAGCTGGAGAACCTGCAACGCACGGGCTCGTTCAAGTTTCGCGGCGCCTACAACCTGGTGAGCGAGATTGCCGCCGCCGAGCCCGGAAGGCCGGTCGTCGCCTATTCCTCCGGCAACCATGCCCAGGCCGTTGCCGCGGCGGCCGCTCTCTGCGGGCTCGAGGCGACCATCGTCATGCCCGCCGACGCCCCGGCGATCAAGCGCGAGCGCACCGCTCGATATGGCGCCGGGATTGTCCTTTACGACCGGCTCACCGAGGACCGCGAAGCCATCGCAAGACGCATCGCGGAGGAGCGGGACGCGGCCATCGTGCCGCCCTACGACCATCCGCGCATCATCGCCGGCCAGGGGACCGTGGGGCTGGAACTCGCCGAGGAGGCCGAACGGCAAGGCGTCGCGCTTTCACAGGTGCTGGTTCCGGCGAGCGGCGGCGGATTGATCGCCGGCATTGCGCTGGCCATGGCCGCGCGCGTCCCGGAGGCCCGCATCTACGCGGTGGAGCCGGCCGGCTTCGACGATCTTGCCCGCTCGCTGAAGAGCGGCCGGCGCGAACGAAACGCCGCGGCCGGCGGCTCGATCTGCGACGCGCTCTTGGTCCGGACCCCGGGCGAGATGACGTTCAAGATCAATCGGCGCCTGCTCGCGGGCGGTCTGGCGGTCACCGATGAGGAGGTGCGGGCTGCGGTCGGATTTGGCTTTAACGAGCTGAAGCTGGTGCTGGAGCCGAGCGGCGCGGCGGGCCTGGCCGCGCTGCTCGCCGGCAAGGTCGAGGTCCAGGGCGGCGACATTGCGGTGGTCCTCACCAGCGGCAATGTCGATCCCGGCCTGTTCGCGGCCATCATCGCTGGTGAACGGCCTAGCTGAACAGCGCCGTCTTATGGGCCTGGGAAAGGCGGTCGAGGTCGGGATTTTCGTTCAGCTCTTCGTCGCCGGGATCCTCCGCCGGCGACGGGTCCGCGGATCGTGCGGCTTCCGCCTCGGCGCCCACCTGCGGCGCCTCGCCGCGCCCCGGGGCGGCGGCAGGGGCGTCGGGAGATCCGGCACCCGCCAGGCGCATCGCCGCCCTGAGGTCGGTGGCAAGGCGCGCGAACAGTTCGAGGCTTTCCTCCGCGGCCGGTCGCGACTCCTGCGCCGCCGCTTCCGCCGGTGCCCGGCGCATACGGCCCGCGCCCTTGTCGAGGCCCCAGACCTCGGCGAGGCGGCCGAGCCGCTTCTCGATGGCATTGAACGCGGCGATCGCCGCGCCGATGCGCCGGCTCGCCAGGTCCTGGAACGCGCAGGCCGTATAGATGTCGGTGGCGCGGGCGTCGAGCGCGTCGCACGACTTGGGGGCCAGGCCCTTTTCGCGCAGCTTCCAGGAGATCTCCTGGATGTCCTCGGTGGCGGCGAGAATGTCGGACGTCGCCTTTTCCGCCCAGCCGATAATGGAATCGAATTCGCCGCCGCCAATGTCGGATCCCGTCTCCTTGGCCGCCGGAATCGCGGCAATGTCGCGACGCGCACGGGCAACCGCCGTGGCGATCTCCATGATGTCGCGGCTGAGGTGGCTCAGCTCGGCCGGCGGGTGGCGGTCCTGCTGGGCGAGCTGCAGCCTGCGGACGGACTCGAGCAGCGCGCCGGTGTCGAGGCTGCGGTTGCGCCGGGCGAATTCGGCGAGGAAGGCGCGCCCGCGCGTGGTTTCCCTGACCGCTGTCTCGATCGCCTCGTATTCCGCCTCGTCCAACGCGGCCGCGGCTTCGGACCTGTTCTGCGTCACCTGCCTCAATCCCGTCATGGCGGCCGCCAACCGCGACCCGCCGCATTCATCCGGCAGATTGTCGCTGATTCGTTGGGGCTTCGTTAAGATTCTATGACGGTGGCTGAAAAACTGATGGATTTGCGCCAAACGACAGGTGCCGCGGGGCTGCCGCGAACATGGCGCCGATCCGGGAAATTGCCATTCCCGACCGACCTTCTAGCCCCACAACGATGCCTCTGGGGGATGGACGAGGCTGTCCTCGTAGCGCAGGCCGGGGGGGCGGTCGCGGGCGAGCAGCAGTGGCCCGTCGAGATCGACGATCCTGGCGCGCTGGGCGACCAGCGTGGCCGGCGCCATGGCAAGCGACGTTCCCACCATGCAGCCGACCATGAACGGCAGGCTGGCTGCCTCCGCGGCCGCGGCGAGCGCCAGCGCCTCGGTGAGGCCGCCCGTCTTGTCGAGCTTGATGTTGATGCCGTCATAACGGCCGGCAACCCGGGCAAGGTCTGCGCGGGTATGCACGCTTTCATCGGCATAGACCGGAACGACCCTTTGAATCTCGGCAAGCGCACCGTCGTCGGCGGCGGCAAGCGGCTGTTCGATCATCTCGACGCCGGCGCGCGCGCAGGCCCCCATCAGCGGCGCGAGCCGGTCCTTGCGCCAGGCCTCGTTGGCATCGACGATGAGCCGGGCTTCGGGCGCGGCGGCGCGTATCGCGGCAAGGCGCGCCTCGTCGCCGTCGCCGCCGAGCTTGACCTTGATCAGCGGGCGATGCGCCGCCCGCCGCGCCGCTTCGGCCATCGCCTCCGGCGCGGCCAGGCCGATCGTGTAGGCGGTGGTCAGCGGTCCCGGCTCCGACAGGCCGGCGAGTTCCCAGACGCGCTTACCGGCGCGTTTGGCGTCCAGGTCCCAGAAAGCGCAGTCGAGCGCGTTGCGCGCGGCGCCCGCCGGCAGCAATCGTTGCAGCTCGGCGCGTCCGGCACCCGCCGCAATCTCCCCGGCCAGCGCCTCGATGGCCGCCAGAACCCCGGCAACGCTTTCGCCATAGCGGGCATAGGGCAGGCATTCGCCGCGGCCAACAATGTCACCCTCGCGAATCTCGGCAACAACCACATGCGTCGCGGTGCGGGGGCCGCGGGAGGTGGCATAGCCGCCGACCACCGGCCATTGTTCGGCATGGACGCGCAAGGTCGGGGTCATGGGCCCAATCTCATTACCGGAGACGTGCGCGAACGGCATGAAATCGCAACGCCAATCCGGCTTGCTTTACCGGCCCGGTTCGTGCACACCGGATCAAGGGCGGATAGGTTCGGGACCGAGCAATGAGCGAGTTGAACGACTCCGCGCTTGATTGCCATGTCGAGGAATCCCGCGTGCATCTCGAGCCGCGCGGGCGCTGGACCGTGAACACGCTTGCCGGCCTGGAGCGCAGAATTTCCGGCATCGAGGTGCCCTCGGACGCGCAGCGAATCGACATCGATCTGGCGGCGCTGAAGGAGCTCGACACCGCCGGCGCCTGGCTGCTGGTGCGCAGCGTCGGTAGTTGGCGCGCGGGCGGACTCAAGACCGTCTACAGCAACATCTCGGACAAGCACAGGGTGCTGCTGGAGGAAGTCGCCGAGCATCCGCCGCAAGAGCTCCCGCCGCCCGAACGGGTGAGCTCGCTCGTCCGTCTGCTCGACGACACCGGCCACGCGGTGACCGGTGCCGGAGAGGACGTGGTGCGGGTGCTCGCCTTCCTCGGCGCCGCCGTCTCGGCCCTGGGCCGGGCGGTCGCCAGGCCGGCGCGGCTGCGCTTTACCTCGGTCGTCCATCACATGGAGCATACCGGGCTCCGCGCTGTCGGCATCATCGGTCTGATGTCGTTCCTGATCGGCGGTATCATCGCCCAGCAGGGGGCGTTCCAGTTGCGCCGCTTCGGCGCCGAGCTGTTCGCGGTCGATCTGGTCGGCATCCTGGTTCTGCGTGAACTTGGCGTGCTGATGACGGCGATCATGTTCGCGGGCCGCTCCGGCTCCGCCTTCACCGCCGAGCTCGGCAGCATGAAGATGCGCGAGGAAATCGACGCCATGCGGATCATCGGTCTCGACCCGATCGAGACCCTGATCGTGCCGCGGCTCGTCGCTTTGATCTTGACCTTGCCGATGGTCACCTTCATGGCCGACATGCTGGGGCTGGTCGGCGCTGGCATGGTCGCCAAATATTATATCGGGATGAGCCCGACCGCGTTCCTCGAGCGGCTGCGCGAAGGCATCGGCATGAACACCTTCCTGGTCGGGTTGTTCAAGGCGCCGTTCATGGCGCTGGTCATCGGTCTGATCTCCTGCGTCGAGGGGCTGAAGGTCACCGGCAGCGCCGAATCGCTCGGCCGGCAGACCACCGCGTCGGTGGTCAAGTCGATCTTCATGGTCATCGTTCTCGACGCCCTGTTCGCGATGTTCCTGTCGGCGGTGAGTTGGTAGGCGATGGGCAAGACCAACGGAACGGGACCCAAGGAGGTGGTGATCCGCGTGCGCGGGTTGACGGTCGGCTTCGGCACGCAGGTGGTGCTCAAGGACCTCGTGCTCGATGTCTATCGCGGCGAGGTGCTGGGCGTCGTCGGCGCCTCGGGATCGGGCAAGTCGGTGCTGCTCAGATCGATCGTCGGCCTGTTGCCGCGCTGGGCCGGCACGGTGGAGGTGTTCGGCCAGGATCCGGGCAAGCTCAGCAGTCAGGAGCGGACCGCGGTCGAGCGGCGCTGGGGCGTGTTGTTCCAGGATGGCGCCCTTTTCTCCTCGCTGACCGTGGCACAGAACATTCAGGTGCCGATGCGCGAGCATCTCAAACTGCCGCAGAAGATGATGGACGAACTGGCGGCGCTGAAACTGTCCATGGTCGGACTGCCGCTCGACGCCGGCGCCAAATATCCGGCCGAGCTTTCCGGCGGCATGCGCAAGCGCGCCGGGCTTGCCCGTGCCCTGGCGCTCGACCCGGAAATCGTCTTTCTCGACGAGCCGACCTCCGGGCTCGACCCTATCGGCGCCGCCGATTTCGACGACCTTGTGGGGAAATTGCAACAGACTCTCGGTCTGACCGTCTTTATGGTGACACACGACCTCGACTCTCTATATGCCATTTGCGACCGAATCGCGGTACTCGGCGACGGTCACGTCCTGGTCAGCGGCGATCTGAAGACGATGTTGGCCTTCGAGCATCCCTGGGTCGCCGCCTATTTCAAGGGGCCGCGCTCGCGTGGCGCGGTCGAGGCTTAGGCCATGGAAACCAAGGCCAACCACATACTGGTCGGGATCTTCACGGTCATCGTGGGGGCGCTGGGATTCGGCTTTATCTACTGGCTGGCGCGGTTCGAGGAGGCCGCCGGCGAAGAGCCGATCATCATCGTCTTCGAAGAGGCGGTGACGGGGCTGACCGCGGGCGGCGATGTGCTGTTCAACGGCATTAAGGTCGGCGAGGTCGCCAGGCTTGCGGTGGACCCGGACGATCCGAAGCGGGTCCGCACCCTGGTCCATGTGCAGACGGGAACGCCGGTGAAGCCCGATACCGTCGCCCGGCTCGAACTCCAGGGGCTCACTGGCGTCGCCGTGGTACAGCTTCTCGGCGGCTCGCCGGGGGCGGAGACGATCGGCGTCGGTCCCGAGGGCGAGATCCCCGTCATCATTGCCGAACCGAGCCAATTGAAGAAGCTGCTCGATACCGTCAGCGACATCGCCGAGAAGGGCTCAAGCCTGTTTGCGCGGCTCGACCGGGTGCTGGGCACCAATGAAGAAGCGATTGACAACTCGCTCGCCAATGTCGAGAAATTTACCGAAACGCTGGCCGCCAATTCCGAGCGCTTCGACAGCTTCATGCGCGACGTTAGCGCCTTCGCCAGCCGGCTCGACGGCATGTCCGAGGGCCTCGACGAGCTGGTCAAGGGCATCAACTCCCTCATCGGCGAGGGCGGCGGCGAGATGATGAAGAACATCGGCTCCACCTTCCAGCGGATCGATGCGTTCCTGGCCGAAAACGAGGCGCCGCTCAAGGAGACGATCAAGAATATCGACACCTTCTCCAGCACGCTGGCGAGCAATACCGAAGAGTTCGACAAATTCATGAAGGACGCCAGCGAGCTGGCGACCCGGCTGAACTCCGTCTCGGTCAAGCTGGAAGCCGTTGTCACCCGGGCCGATACGCTGCTCGGCGAGGAGGGCAGCGGCCTAGTCAAGGACGCCAGATCCGCCTTCTCGCGGATCGACAGCTTCCTGGCGGAAAATTCGGAGTCTTTCGGCAAGACGATCAAGAACGCCGAGACGTTCACCACCGTTCTGTCGGAGAATTCCGAACAGGTGGGCAATCTGATCACCGACGCCAATGCCTTGGCGCAGAAGCTCAACAAGGTGGGAGACGACATCGACAAGCTTGTCGCCCGGGTCAGCGGCATGGTGGAGACGGACGCCGCCGGCTTCCTGACCGATGCGCGCGAGGCGGCGGCGACCTTCCGCCAGCTTGCCGCCGACCTCAGCGAGCAGCTGGGCACGGCGACCGAAGGCATCGAGCGGGCCACCGGCCGCGGCGTGCGGGAGCTGGAAAGCTTTCTCGCCGAAGGGCGGACGACGTTTCGCACCATCCAGTCCTTTGTCGAACGCATGGAGCGCAACCCGCAGCGCTTCCTCTCCGGGCGTTCGCAGGTTCCGGAATACACTCCCCGCTGAGGGAAATCTGCCGGGGTTGTCGCAAACAGAGTGTCGCAAACAAAACTCTTGGGGGGTGTCGCGAGAATGTTGCGGTTGCGGCGTGACTTCGGGATTGTCTTACTGTCCGTGCAGCTCGGCGGCTGCGCGGCGCTCGGTCTGCTCGGACCGCCGCCGCCGCCGCCGACCACCTACGATCTGAGCGCCCGCGCGGACGTCCGCCACGCCGCCGAGATCACGGCGCGTCTCGGCGTGCGCATTCCCAACGCCATCCAGCTGTTCGACAGCGAGCGGATCGTTATCCGGCCGCAGACGGGGCTTGCCGCCTATTACGCCGATGCCCAATGGACCGACCGCCTGCCGCGGCTGGTCGAAGCGCGGCTCATCGAGGCGTTCAATGCGGCAGGCGTGCGCACCGTCACGCGAATGACGGACGGGCTCACGGTCGACTATCAGCTGTTGAGCGAGGTGCGCGATTTCAGCGTCAGCAATGCCGCGGGCGATCATAAGGCCCGCGTCAGCCTCTATGTCCAGCTGGTCTCGGACAAGGAGGGGCGCACCCTCACCGGCCGCGATTTCACCGCCACGGCCCCCGTCGCCGGCGGCGACGGCGACGCGGCGGCCGGCGTTGCCGCGCTCAATGACGCGTTCTCCCAGGTGCTGGTCAGCGTCGTGCGCTGGACCCTGGCGAAAATCTAGAGCGGTTCCCGATCAGTCGAAGCGGCCGCTGGCATGGGCGAGCATGATATAGACCTTGCCGGTGTCCGACGTCAGGTAGGTCTGGGTCAGAATGTTGTCGCGATCGTTGCGCGACACGCTCTCGATCAGCTGCTCGAACTCCCTGACATAGCGGTCGACGGTGTCGCGGAACTCGGGATCGGCTTGATACTTGCTCCGGATCTCGTCGAAATTGCGCTGCCCGCGCAGCGTATAGAGCCGGCGGGTGAAGACGCCGCGCTCGCCGCGCCGATAGCGCTCCCACAATTCGCCGGGCGCGTCGTGATCGATGGCCCGGGCGAGATCGACGCTGAGCGAGTTCAGCGACTCAACCACATGCAGGGGCGAGCGGCCCGATTCGCCATTCGCCGCCCTCCCCCGCTCGGCCGCCGGGGCAGCGGCGCGCGCGGGAGCGGCCGGCGCTGGCGGCGCAGGCGGCGATGACGCGCGACCGCGTTCATCGCCCGTCTCTTCGGCTTCGCTGACGCGGGCGAGCAGATCGGGAAGGTTCCATTTGCCGCCCAGCTTGTCGCTCAGCTTGTCACTCAGTTTTTCGCCGCCGCGTTGCGCCGCAGGGGCCGGCTTGCGCGGAAGAGTGGCGCCGTTGCCGGTGTCCGAGGCGCGGGAAGCGGGCGCCGAACCGGCTCGATCGGAACGGGCAGGCGCCTGGCGGGCTGGCGGCTCCTCGGCGGCGGACGCCCGCTGCTCGGGAGCCGACACGTCGAGCCCCTTGCCGTGCCGCGACACGATGTCGGACAGTTCGTCGACGGCGCGCAGCTGTTCGGCAATCATGCGGCGCATGGCGACGGTGGTCTCCGCCGCCTCGGCCGGCAACTCAAGCACGCCGCGGCGCAGCTCGGCGCGCGTCGCCTCCAGGTCGCGACCGATCTGGCTGGAGGCCGCCTGCACCTGCTCGGTCATCTCCGAGAAGCGGTCACGGGCCTCCGCCAGCATGGCTTGGATCTCGCCCCTGAGCTCGGCATAACCGCCGCGCATGGATTCCAGCGCGCGACGCGATTCCTCGTCCGTCGTCTCCTTCAAGCGCTCGAATTCGACGCGGATCTGCTCCGAGGAATGCGATGCGTTCTCGCCCAGGAGGAAGCCGATCTCGCGCGCGGTGCGCTCGGCGGTGATCAGCGATTCCTCCACCATTCCAGTGAAGCTGCGCATCATCTCGTTGACTTCTTCCGCCTTTTCGCTCAGCGACCGGGTCACCGAGAGCAGCGCCTGGTGGCGGGAATGCATCGTGGAGTCCAGCGTCTCGCTGGAGTGGCCCACCGCGTCGGTGGCCTCGCGCAGCGCCCGGGCCTGCTCCTCGAAACGCGAGGCGAGCGACGCTACGTCGGTGAGAATGACGCCGGAAATGTTCTGCAGGGTGTTGATCTGCCCGTCGATGCGCTCGCTGGTGGTCGCGGTCTCGACGGAGGCCGAATCGATCGCCGTGCGGAAGTCCTCGACGCGGGCGGAAAGCCCCCGTTCGACCTTTACAAGACTATCTCCGGTCACCGAGAGGATCTCGCGCAGGGTGTCGTTGGCGCCGGTGATGCGCCGCAGGATTTGCTCGAAATCGCCGGCCATCTGTTGATTGGTCACGGTGACCGATTCGACCAGTTGATGGCCGCTGCTGCTCAACAGCTTGGCGATCGCGTCGCCGGACTCGGTCAGCATCTCGCTGATCTGCTGGCCCTGCGAGGACACCTTCTCGACGATGGCGGCGCCCGCCGCGGCGAGGGTCTTGGCGGCCTCGCCGCTCTTGGCCGCGATGGCCCGCTCGATTGTCGTGCCGGCGCTCTCGACGGCCTGGGCGATCAGCCGGCTGCGTTGCTCCAGGGTCTGCACCACCTCGCTGCCGCGTTCCCCCAATTGGCTGACCAGACCGACCGCGCGCTGGTTGACGAGTTCGTCCATGGCCCGGATCTGCGTTTCCAGATGCGTGCTGATCTCGCTGCTGCGGGTCGACAGGGACGAATCAAACTCGCGCATCCGATCCGACAGTTTCGTTTCCACTTCGTCCAACTGCGCCGACATATCCGCCTGGCGGCGGCTCAGGCCTTCGGTGATCTCCCGCGACCGCGCGGCGAAGGTGTCTTCGAGCTCGGAAGCCTTGGCGGTGATCGATTCGACCACCGACCCGGCGCCGCCGGACAGCGTCGTGTCGAGACGGCTCAAATGATCGCCCAAGAGATTGGTGAGCTCGGTGGTCTTTGTGGTGATCGATTCGAGCACCGATTCGGCGCGGCTGGACAGCGACGCATCGAGACGGCCCACATGCTGGCTCAACAGATCGTTGAGGTCGGAGGCCCTGGCGGTAATCGATTCGAGCACCGACTCGGCGCGGCTGGACAGCGACGCTTCGAGACGGTTGATATGCTTGTCCAACAATTCGCTGAGATCGCCAGTCTTGTCGGTGAACCGCTCGGCGATCTCGCGGCCGCGGACGTTGAGCGTCTCCTCGATGGAGCCGAGGCGCTGCTGCAGCGTCGCATCGATCTCCACGCTCTGATTGACCAGCTCCCTGAGCACCGCGCCGGCGCGGCTGGCGACATTCTCGCTGAGCTCGGTGCCGCGCTTGGTGAAAATCTCTTCAATCCGCGCCGACTGCGACGACAAGGTGTCGCCGATTTCCTGAATGCGCGTATCCAACGCCGTATTGACGTCGTGAAGGCGGGTCGACAGCGTCGTGCTGAAGTTGCCCATGTGGTTGGCAAGAGCTTTGTCCAGGCTGGAAGTGCCCGTGGCAATGGCCTCGGAGATACTGGCCGCGCGCACCGACAGAAGTTCTTCCAAACTTGTCCCCTGGCTGCTCAGTATCTCCGCCATTGCCGTCTTGCCCTCGTCCAGGACGGTTTCGATCTGCGTCGTTACGGACCCCACGGTTTCGCCCATTTCGACGCTTTTCGCCGACAGCGATTCGACGAAGTCGGCGCCGCGGCTCATCAGCATCTCGCTGAGCGATTCGCCGGTCGCAGTCAACGCCGAAGTGAAATGGGAGGTGTGGCTCTGGATGGTGTCGGAAATCTTGTCGCCGACATCACTGAGGGCGGCTGAAATCTGGTCCGTGGCACCGGCGAGATCCTCGTTCAGCCCCTCGTGCGTATGGGCGATCTCCTCGCGCAGGCGCGCCGCATTCGCGGCAATGGCCTCGCGCTCGGCGACCAGTTCATCGATCAGGCCGCGGATGCGGATTTCATTGTCTCCGTAGGAGCGCTCGAGCGCCGCCACCTGGCTTTGCACCAGCACCTCCAACTCGCCGGCGCGCGCCACCGCCCGCTCGACGCCGTCGCCCATGGCCGCGACCTCGCGGCGGATCGCCTGCCCGACCGAGTTGACCGCCTCGGTTGCCACATTCTCGGGCTCGGCAAGGCCGACCGCGACCTCGCTCATCGAGGCGGCCATCAGCCGCAATTCCTGGGCTCGCCAGATGAGCAGCGCCAGGGTGAAGAAGAACAGGATCGGAACGACGATGAGGATGGTCAGCGCGACGAGCGGCGGCGTGCGCAGGAAGCTCTCGAAACCGGACAAGGCCGCGAACTCGGAGCCGAACATCGCCGACCCGTAACCGATGCCGCCTAAAAGCCAGGCCGCGGATATGCCGAGCGCCCCCCAGAAGGGCGATTTCGACGGCCGGCGCTGCAGGCCGTAAAGCAGTCTGCCGACTGCGACGCGGTCGTCATTGGCCGGCGGCTTCGGCCGCGGCGGCTGGTTTTCCCGTTCCGGCGGCGGCGCCGGCGCGCCGGCCGCGCTGGCGGCCGTCGCCGAGGTCTTGCCGGGCTTGAAATGCTTGCGGGCCTCCGCGTCATCGCCGGTGTCCAGGTCGTCGCCGGGCTGCCGCACGGCCGCCTCGATGGCCCGTTCCAGCGACAGCGCCGCCCGGTCCAGATCGTCGCCGTCGTCGGTCGCTACGGCCTGCGCCGCCGACTTGTCGGTCTGCGTCTCGGCTTTGCCAGTCTTGGGCTTCCGCGATGCGGCGTCAGACTTGTCCGCGCTCGCCGCGCCCTTGTTTGCCGCCTTGGTCGAATGTTGCGCCATAGCCATACTCGTCCCGCCGCTTTCAGGTACTTGTACTGGTTTGGACATACGCTGACCGCCCCCTCTTGAGGGGGGAACTTCCCTGCCGCATCTGTTTCATCACAGAGGCCAAGCCCATCTATTGCCGTGCATCCTGCGGCCGAATGCCGGGGCCTCACTCGCATTGGCCGACGTTCGGTGCCGTTACCGTGGGCATCGTATCGGGAAGAAACAGGCGAGAAAACATAAAATTTACGGAATCGCTTAATGGAAACAGTTAACCCAGAAACGCAAGGCGCGGCAATGCCCGGAACCGGTCCGGCGGCGGCGGCGGAGCCGGGCGGCCTTAACCCTGTGTTATGGCGCCGCTGGTAACGTCTTGTCCACTGGTATAGCCAGGCGGGACATTCGAGACGAGTAGAGCGATGGAGGAGAGTATGGGTGCCGCGGTTGCATTGCAAAGACGGCAGTCGCTCGTTCAGGGCCTCTCGCCGCAGCCGGGGGCGGGGCGACCGGTCGATCTGGTGCATCTGGCGCGCTTCACCCTGGGCGACGAGAAACTGGAACGCGAGATTCTGCAGCTTTTCCGCGTGCAGACGCGGATCTATCTCGATCGGCTCGAGCGGGCCCGTGACGCGGTCCACTGGCGCCAGGCCGCGCATACCATCAAGGGCTCGGCCAAGGGCATCGGCGCCTGGGCGGTGGCCGCCGCGGCGCAACGCGCCGAAGAACTCCCCAATCCTCCGGGCGGCAAGGGCACCGGGGACGCGGCGAAGGAACTGAAGGCGACCGTCGAGACGGCGATAGGCTTCATCGACGTCCTGCTCGCCGAGCACTGAAGGCCGGCCATTTCGCCGCCGCCCTGGCGGCTGGACTTCCACACCGATCACCGTTAGGAACGGCGCCGTCTGCAACCGGGCGGCGCGCGCGCCTCCGTGCGTTGCCGCCAAGAGGAGCTTGATGGCGAGAATCACCTTTGTCCTGCCCGATGGCACCCACCGCGAGGTCGAAGCCAAGGCGGGGGCGACGGTCATGGAGACGGCGATCAAAAACGACATCCCCGGAATCGTGGCGGAATGCGGCGGCGCCTGCGCCTGCGCGACCTGCCATGTCTATATCGACGCGGACTGGACCGAGGCGACGGGGACGCCGTCCGAAATGGAGGAGGACATGCTCGATTTCGCCTTCGACGTGCGCGCGACGAGCCGCTTGAGCTGCCAGATCGCCATCACCGAGGAGATGGACGGGCTTATCGTCCATGTCCCGGAACATCAGGCCTGAGGCAGCCGGCCCGCCGCCATCTAAGGCTTCAATCGGGGCGGCGAACGCTCTAATGTACAAGCAAATTTTGAGGAGCATCGGGATGGCGGAAACACACGAAACGGATGCAGTCATCGTCGGCGCCGGGCCATGTGGCCTGTTCGCGATCTTCGAGCTCGGCCTGCTCGGCCTCAGCTCTCACATCGTCGACATTCTCGACCGGCCCGGCGGACAGTGCGCCGAGCTCTACCCGGACAAGCCGATCTACGACATTCCGGCGATCGACCAGGTCACCGGCGAGGAACTGACCGAACGGCTGGTCGCGCAGTGCAAGCCCTTCAAGCCGGTCTTTCATTTCAACCAGATGGTCCAGACGCTGAAGCGGCGCGACGACGGGCGCTTCGAGATGACGACCGACGAGGGCCTGACGCTGATCGCGCCGGTCGCGGTCGTTGCCGCCGGCGGCGGCTGCTTCCAGCCGAAGCGCGCGCCGATCCCGGGGGTCGAGGATTACGAGGGCACGTCGGTCCACTATTCGGTCAGAAAGATCGACGCCTTTCGCGACCGCGACGTCGTCATCGTCGGCGGCGGCGATTCGGCGCTCGACTGGACGCTCGCCCTCGAGCCGCTGGCCAAGAGCGTCAAGCTGTTGCACCGCAGGCCGGGGTTCCGCGCAGCGCCCGATTCGGTCGCCAAGATGAACGCACTCGACGAGGCCGGAAAGATCGAATTCCGCATCGGCCAGGTGACGGCGCTGAAGGGCGACAACGGCCGGCTCGAAAGCGTCGACGTACAGCTCAAGGAAAGCGGCGAGACGGTCACCTATCCCTGCGATGCCGTGCTCGCCTTCTTCGGGCTGACGATGAAGCTCGGGCCGATCGCCGAGTGGGGCCTGAAGCTCAACGAGGAACGCATTCCCGTCGACACGGCGCGCTTCGAAACCAGCGAGCCGGGGATCTTCGCCATCGGCGATATCGTCGACTATCCGGGCAAGCTCAAGCTGATCCTGTCGGGCTTCCACGAGGCGGCGCTGATGGCTCATGCCGCCTTTTCCGTGGTCCATCCGGAAGAGCGCCTGATCCACCAGCACACCTCCTCCTCGTCGAGCCTGCAGGAGCGCCTGGGCGTGATCTAGAGCGGTTCATGGCTGAGCAGCGTCCGAGTCTAAGGGCGCTCCGGAGAGTGGGGATGACCTTGCGGAAATGAATCTCCGCATGGTTAACGGGAGGTAGACAAGAGGGCGGTCCGCGAGATCCGGGTCAGCGCACCTGGCGGCGTTTCAGGAAATCGCCGATGCGGCGGATCGCCTCTTCGATATTGGCGACGCTGTTGGCGTAGGACAGGCGGATATAGCCCTCGCCATAGACGCCGAAATCGGGCCCGCCGATGGTGGCGACGCCCGCTTCCTCTAACAGGTCGGTGGCCAGCACCTTGGCGGCGATGCCGGTCTTGCGGACATTCGGAAAGGCATAGAAGGCCCCCTTCGGCGTCACGCAAGAGACCCCCGGCAGCGTGTTGAGGCCATGGGTCACCACCTTGCGGCGCTCATCGAAGGCCGCGACCATTTCGCGCACGCAGGTTTGAGGGCCTTCGAGCGCGGCGATGCCGGCATATTGCGCCGCCGCGTTGACGCAGGAATGGCTGTTGACGGCAAGCTTGCGGGCGCCGTCGATGAGGCTCTCGGGCCACACGCCGTAACCGAGACGCCAGCCGGTCATCGCATAGGTCTTGCTCCAGCCGTCGAGCAGGATCAGCCGGTCGCGGATCTCGGGATAGGCGAGGAAGCTCGCATGCTCGAGCCCGTCATAGATCATCTGGCCGTAGATCTCGTCGGACATGATCGCCACGTCCGGATGATGCTCGAGGCCGGCGACGAGCCTGTCGACTTCCGCCTTCTGCGTAACCCCGCCGGTCGGATTGGCCGGGCTGTTGACGATGATGAGGCGGGTCCTGGCCGTGATCAGCGACAACAGCTCGTCGGCGGAGAAGGCAAAGCCGTTCTCCTCTCGGATCGGCATCGGCACCGGCGTGGCGCCGGTATATTCGATCATCGAGCGGTAGACCGGAAAGCCGGGATCGGGATAGACGATCTCCGCCCCCGGTTCGCCGAACATCAGGATGGCGAAGAACATGGTGACCTTGCCGCCGGGCACCACCATGATCAGTTCGGGAGAAACGGTCAGACCCAGCCTGCGGTCGATGTCGGCGGCCACCGCCTCGCGCAAGGGCTGAATGCCGAGCGCCGGCGTATAGCCGTGATGGCCGTCGCGCAGCGCCTTGACCGCCGCCTCGACGATATGATCGGGAGTGCGGAAATCCGGCTGGCCGATGCCGAGATTGACGACGTCGCGGCCGGTCGCCTGAATCGCCGCCGCGCGGGCAAGGACGGCGAACGCGTTCTCCTCGCCGAGACGATCGAGGCGCACGGTGTGGAGCGGCATTGGATGCTAGTCCATCACCGTCGCTTGCAGGATGGTGACCATGGTCGCGTGGGCGGGCGTCTTGCCGATGTTGCGGATGATATGCTCGCGGTCGCAATGGTAGCGCAGCACTTCGCCTTCGCCGGCGCGGCGCACCTGTCCGTCGACCTCGATCTCCAGCTCGCCCGCCAGGACCGCCAGGTTCTCCACCGAGCCGCGCTGATGGCCCTCCGATTCGAGCACCCCGCCGGGATCGGCCCTGAAATCGTACCATTGCACCCAGGAGACGGTCTTCAGCCAGCCGATGATGGCAAGCGTGCACTTGCCGTCTTCCGAGGTCAGGACCGGCACCCCCGACTTTTCCAGCTTCTCGACGAACGGCTCCTCGTCCTCCTCCGCGAGCACCCGGTCGATGGTGGTGTCGAGCGCCTGGCTCAGCCGCCAGATGGTGGAAAGAGTCGGATTGGTCTCGTTCTTTTCGATCGCCGAGATGATCGACTTGGCCACGCCCGACTGCTCGGACAGCTCGCTCAAGGACAGATTGTAGGCCTTGCGCAGGCGCTGAACCGTTTTGCCGAGGTTTCCGGAGACGATGGTGGCACCGGCCTCGGGCAGCTCTTTCTTTGACATGATGCGGTTTGTTCTTTATAAAGAACGTGTGACCGGCGTACAGAACGACGCTCCTGTTGCCACTCTACAGGAAGTTCATACGCCGACGCAAGTGGTTGGCAAACAGGGGATCGCGCCCACGCCGCCAGTCCCGAGCGGTTGGTCGATAAATCGAACGGCGGGCACGGGGCATGCGGATATCGCGGGTCCGATCTAGAGCGAGAGACGCGAAATGGATCTGAAAGTCATTACCGCGAACCTCCTGCGCGGCGGCAACGTGGTGTTTCTGGCCGCCGACGGGCGCTGGTCGCCCTATATCGGCGCGGCGCGCGTGGCCGAAACCGACGCGGCGGCCGAGGAGCTGGAGGCGCTGGCCCGCGCCAGCGAGGAGGCCACCGAAGTCGTCGGTTCCTATCTGATCGAGGTCGAGCGCGGCGAAGACGGGTTGCGGCCGGTGAAATACCGCGAATGGCTGCGCACCAAGGGGCCGAGCGTGCGCCCCGACCTCGGCTATCAGGGCGGCGGCGAAAGCCGGCAGGCGGCGGAGTGAGGGCCGAGATGACGGCGGCGGCATCCATGTACCGTTACGACGAGTTCGACGCCCGCTTCGTCGCCGAGCGGGTCGCCCAGTTCCGCGACCAAGTCGCACGGCGCCTGTCGGGCGAGCTGACCGAGGACCAGTTCCGGCCCTTAAGGCTGATGAACGGGCTCTATCTGCAGCTTCACGCCTATATGCTGCGGGTCGCCATCCCCTACGGCACCCTGTCATCGCGGCAGATGCGCAAGCTGGCCGAGATCGCCCGCACCTACGACCGCGGCTACGGCCATTTCACCACCCGCCAGAACATCCAATACAACTGGCCCGAACTCCCCCAAGTGCCGGACATTCTTGAACATCTTGCCAGCGTTGAGATGCACGCCATCCAGACCTCCGGCAACTGCATCCGCAACGTCACCTCCGACCAGTGGGCCGGCGTCGCGCCGGACGAGATCGAGGACCCGCGGCCGATCTGCGAGCTGTTGCGCCAATGGTCGTCGCTGCACCCGGAATTCTCCTTCCTGCCGCGCAAGTTCAAGATCGCGGTGACCGGGGCGCCGAACGACCGCGCCGCCGTCAAGGTGCACGATATCGGCCTGAGGATGCACCGCAACGAGGCCGGCGAGCCGAGCTTCGAGGTCATCGTCGGCGGCGGGCTCGGGCGCACGCCCTTCGTCGGCGCGACGGTACGCGAATGGCTGCCGCGGAACGAGCTTCTGGCCTATGTGGAAGCCATCATGCGCGTCTATAACCGCTTCGGGCGTCGCGACAACAAGTTCAAGGCGCGCATCAAGATACTCGTCCACGAGCTCGGCAAGGAAGAGTTTACGCGTCTCGTCGAGGAGGAATATGCGGCGCTTGAGACGCCCCCGGTGACACTCGACGCAGACGAGCTTTCCCGCATCGCGGTCTATTTCGCCCCGCCCGCCTATGCCGTCGAGGCAAGCGACGGTGAGGCCGAGTATCTGTTGGCCCGGGCCACGGACCCGGCCTTTGCCGACTGGGCCAAGAACAACCTCGCCGCCCACAAGGTCGACGGCTATGCGATCGTCAATGTTTCGCTGAAGCCCATCGGCGGCATTCCGGGCGACGCCACCGCCGACCAGATGGACGCGGTCGCCGACATCGCCGAACGGTACTCCTTTTCCGAGATCCGCGTCACCCACGAGCAGAATCTGGTGCTGCCGCATGTGAGAAAAGGCGATCTGAAGGCGGTATTCGGCGAGTTGACGGCGGCGGGCCTGGCGACGCCGAATATCGGCCTCGTCACCGACATCATCTCCTGCCCCGGCCTCGACTATTGCTCGCTCGCCACCGCCCGCTCGATCCCCATCGCCCAGCGCCTATCGGAGCGCTTCGCGGAACTCAAGCGCCAGCACGATATCGGCCCGCTGAAGATCAAGATTTCAGGCTGCATCAATGCCTGCGGCCACCACCATGTCGGCCATATCGGCATTCTCGGCCTGGAGAAGAAAGGCCAGGAATTCTATCAGGTTACGCTGGGCGGCTCGGGCGACGAGCAGGCCTCGATCGGCGAGATCGTCGGGCGCGGCTTTTCCTCCGACGAGGTGATCGACGCCATCGAGCAGATCGTCGACACCTATCTGGCCCGCCGCAGCGACGGCGAGACCTTCCTGCAATTCTACCGGCGCGCCGGCGCCGAGCCGTTCAAGGAGGCGCTCTATGCCGCTGCTTAAGAACGGAGAATTCGTCGACGACGGCTTCATCACCCTCGACGACGAGGCACCGGCGCCGGAAAAAGGCGGCGTCATCGTCTCGTGGGACAGGCTCAAGGCGGAGTTCGAGGCGCTGCAGGGGCGCCGGGGCGGGCTCGGCGTCACCTTCCCGGTGACCGAGGAGCCGGAGGCGCTCAAGCCCTATCTTAGCGCCTTGAAGACGATCGTGCTTTCCTTTGCAGCCTTCACCGACGGGCGCGCCTATTCGATCGCCCGCATCATCCGCGCGCGCCTCGGCTTCAGGGGCGAGCTGCGCGCGGCGGGCGACGTGCTGCCCGACCAGATCGCCTTCATGCGCCAGGTCGGCTTCGACGCCTTCCAGCCGAGGAGCGACCGCCCTTCGCTGGAGACCTGGCAGCGGGCGGCGACTGCCATGTCGCTGAGCTACCAATCCGGCTTCTTGCCGCCGCACGGCTATGCGCCGGCCGAGATATTCGAACAGCGGAGGTTGCGTCGGTCATGATTTCGTATGGATTGCTCGAAAGGACCTATGGCCATCTGTCGGGCTCAGCCCTGCTCCAGCCGATGATCAGGAAGGTGTTTCCGGGGCGCATCGCGCTCGTCTCCTCCTTCGGCGCCGAATCGGCGGTGCTCGCGCACATGATTTCCGAGATCGACCCCGCCACCGCGATCCTGTTCGTCGATACCGGGCGGCTGTTTCCCGAAACGCTGGCCTATCGCGACCATCTCGTCGCCCGGCTCGGCCTGACCCATGTGAAGATGGTATCGCCCGCCAAGGAGGACGAGGCGCGCCTCGACCCGGACGGCGATCTTTTTGCGCGCGATGCCGACGCCTGCTGCGAATTCCGCAAGATCAAGCCGATGGAGCGGGGCCTGCGCGGCTATCAGGCGTGGATCACCGGGCGCAAGCGCTTCCATGGCGGCGACCGGGCGCAGCTCTTAGCGCTCGAGACGGCCGACTGGCGGCTCAAGATCAACCCGCTGGCGAGCTGGGGGCCGCAGGACATCGCCGCTTATTTCGAGGCCCACGAACTACCGCGTCACCCGCTGGTCGCCGCCGGCTATCCGTCCATCGGCTGCGCGCCGTGTACGACCCCGGTCGCCGACGGCGAAGACCTGCGCGCCGGACGCTGGCGCGGCCAGGAAAAGACCGAATGCGGCATCCACTGGACGGTCAACGGCCGCCCGGTGCAGGCCCCAAACGAGGTGCAGTTCGGCTGATTTGCGGGCTCAACGGCTCATTGAGATCGGACTGGGCATCGCCTTGACCTGAACCGCGGTCACGGTGCGGTTGCCGCGCACTGTCTCCAGACATTCGGCGTAGGTATCGAGATATTTCTCGCGCGTGATGTGGTTCCACGACCCGTCCTCGATATAGATGAGGATGATCTCGGCCATACGCAGGGCGACGAACTCTGGCGCAGTATCGCAGTCAAGCGGCGCCGGCTTCTGATTGGACATTAACAACTCCACAGGAACAAGTGGCCAGGTATGTGCGGGAACCTAGCAGCCAAAAGCATATGTAAGGTTAACGCACCTTCTTCGCGAATCCGCCGGCCGGATGCAACCCGCGTGAGTGGCGAATGCCCTGGTTTAGAGCGGTTCCTGGTTATAGGGAACCGCTCTAGCCGTTGCGGGCGGCCAGGAAGGCCTGGGTGGAGACCCGCGACCAGCCGATGGCCTGCTTGCGCGCTTCCACGAAGGAGCGGAAGATGCGGTTCGCCAGTTCGTCCTGTTCCGCGAAGCCGGCCAGCACCTCCTCGGAAGCCGCCCGCGCCGCCTTCAGGACCTCGTCGGGGAAGGGACGCACCGAAACGCCGTGTTCGCTGATAAGCGCGTCGAGCGCGATCGCGTTTTCCCACGCCGTCTCGGCCACGGCGAAGGCGTTTTCCGCCGCGCAGGCATTGTCCACCACCGCCTTCAGATCGTCCGGCAATCCGTTCCACGCCTTGGCCGAGATCAGCGCCTCGCCGGTGCCGTTCGGCTCGTGGAATCCCGGCCAGTAATAATAGGGCGCGACCTTGTAGAAACCGAGCGCCAGATCGCTCCAGGGGCCGAGGAACTCGGTGCCGTCGATGAGGCCCGACTGCAGCGCGCTCATGATGTCCGACGGCGGCACCGACACCGGCGTTGCGCCGAGCCGGCGCATGACCTCGCCGCCGAGGCCGGGCATGCGCAGCTTGAGGCCCCTCAGATCGTCGAGCGTGTTGACCTCCCTGCGGTACCAGCCGCCCATCGACATGCCGGTATTGCCGGCCATGAACGGCTTGATGTCGAAGCTGCCGTAAAGCTCGTCCCACAGCGCCTGGCCGCCGCCGTGATAGATCCAGGCCATGTGCTCCGGCACCGTCAGGCCGAATGGAACGGCGGTGAAGAACACCGCCGGCTTGATCTTGCCCTGCCAGAAGAAGGAGGCGGTGTGGCCCATGTCGGCGGTGCCCTCGGCGACCGCATCGAAAACCTGCAGGCCGCCGACCAGCTCGCCCGCGGCATAGACCCGGACCGCAAGCCTGCCGTCCGACATGGCGGAAATGCGTTTGGCAAGCCTTTCCGCCGTCACCCCCGGCCCCGGCAAATTCTTCGGCCACGAGGTGACCATGCGCCATTGCGTTGCCCCCTGCGCCAGGCCTGGCGCCGCGAGAGCGGCCGCCGCGGCGGCGCCGGCGCCCATGAAACCGCGCCTCGACAGTGTATGTGTCATCGAACTGTCCTCTCTCTAATCGAGCCGATGCAGCGCGCCGGACGGGTCGTCTCCGGCTTCGCCCGGCAAAACGCCGAACATCGGCACCTTTCCCCAGATGGCGTGGAAATGATGTACCGGCCCGCGGCCCGAGCCGATCACCAGCGCGTCGGCGTGGGCGATCGCCTCGCTGACATAGGCCTTGGCGTGGGCGACGGCGCGTAACAGGTCGAAGCCGTGCGCGAGCCCGGCGGCGATCGCCGAGGAAAGGGTGCAGCCGGTGCCGTGGGTATTGGCCGTTTGCGTGCGCGCGGCGGCAAGCCGCACCGGATCCCCGCCGTCGAAGAAGATGTCGGCGCTCTCCGCGCCCGTGCCGTGGCCGCCCTTGAGCAGCACCGCCCGCGGGCCAAGGTCGAGGAGGGCCGCGGCCTGATCGGCCATCTTGTCCTCGTCCTCGGCCACGTCCACCTCCAACAGCCGCGCCGCCTCCGCCAGATTCGGCGTGATGATCAGGGCGCGGGGGAGCAGCAGCGTGCGCAATGCGTCCACCGCGTCCTCCTCGAGCAGCGACTCGCCGCCCTTGGCGACCATGACGGGATCGAGCACCACCTGCTCCTGGCTGTACCGGTCGAGCCCTTCTACAACCGTCTCGACCGCTTCGGCGCGGCTGAGCATGCCGATCTTGACCGCATTGACGGCAAGGTCCGAGAACACCGAATCCATCTGCTGGGCGATGAAATCGACCGGCACGTCGTGCACCCCCTGGACGCCGAGCGTGTTCTGGGCGGTGAGCGCGGCGATCACGCTCGCGCCATAGACGCCGAGCGCGGAAAAGGTCTTGAGATCCGCCTGGATGCCGGCGCCGCCGGAGGAGTCCGAGCCGGCGATGGTGACGGCGATGGGGGTCATGAGGCGTTCCTTTCCTTGAGTGCCGCATCGACGATGGCGCGCAGCTCCCGCGCCGCCGCCTCCGGGTCCCGCGCCTTGGCGAGCGCCGAGATGACGGCAACGCCGTCGGCTCCGGCGGCGATGATGTCGGCGGCATTGCCAGCGTCGATGCCGGCGATGGCGACAAGAAGGATGTCGGCCCGCCTGGCGCGCAGCAGGCCGGCGAGGCGGCCGAGCCCGGCAAGGCCGATGGGGGCGGTCAGATTATCCTTGCTGACGGTCGAAAAGACGCCGCCGACGCCGACATAATCGGCAACATCGACGGCGGCGTTTTCCGCCTCTTCCTCGCTGCGCACGGTGATGCCGATGATCGCCCTCTTGCCGAGCAGGCGCCGGGCGATGTCGGGCGGCATGTCTTCCTGGCCGAGATGAACGCCGGCCGCGCCCGCGGCGAGCGCCACGTCGACCCGGTCGTTGATGAGAACGGGCACGCCGCTTCCCTCGAGCGCGGCGACGACGGCCTTGGCGCGCGCGACCATGGCCCGCGTCGTGCCGGTCTTGTCGCGAAGCTGGACGAGCCCCGCGCCGCCCGCGGCGGCGGCCCGCGCCAGGGCGACGGGCTCGTGGCCGCCGGACTGGGCGGGATCGACGAGCGCATAGAGGCGAAGGTCGAGCCGCTTCACTTGACCCTCCCCCGCTTTTCGATCGCCGCGGCATCGAGCGCGTAGAGCGCATCGAGAAGCTCGGCCTGAAACGAGCCGGGCCCGCGCGCCTTGTCGCCAGCCATCGCGCCGGCGACGCCGAAGCACAGCACCGCCTCTAGGGCGGCGAGGAACGGATCGCGCTCGACCGCGCAAAAGGCAGCCGTCACCGCCCCGAGCGCACAACCCATGGCGGTGACCTTGCCCATCAAGGGATGGCCGCTCGACAGGACCGCCGCGCGGGTTGCATCGCAGACACGGTCTTCCGGACCCGTCAGCACCACGCAGGCCCGGCTGTCGCGGGCGATCTTCGCGGCGGCGCCCGCCGCGCCGGTCTCCTCTCTCCCGGCCTTTTCGGCAAGCGCCATGATTTCGGTCTCGTTGGCGTGGATCACCGCGGGACGCAGGGCGCAGAGCCTCGCCGCAAGATCGAGCCGCTGGGGCGAGCGGTCGGCGAAGACCGGATCGAGGACCCAGGGGATGCCCGCCTTAGTTGCCGCCTCAATGGCGATGGCGATGGCGGCGCGGCGGGTCTCGTCGAGGGTGCCGAGATTGATCAGCAGGGCATCGGCGCCCGAGACGAAGTCGCCCACCTCTTCCGGCGCGATGGTCAGGCTCGGCACCGCGCCGACGGCAAGCAGGCCGTTGGCGGTGAGCACGCTCGCCGCCGCATTGGTGATGCAATGAATGCGCGGAGCCCGGTCGCGGATCGCCGCCAGGCTTTCGGCGGCGGCGCGGGCATGGGCGCGGCTGGCCGCGGAGGCGGCAACGACGCTCATCGGGCCGCTCCCGCCCGCTTGCCGCGGGGCGCCTGCCCGGCTCTGTTTTTCGTGTGAGGCATCTCAATTTCCTCCGCCGGCATGACCCGGATCAGGTTCGATGGGTTGGCAGAACGCCTCTCAGCCCGGAAACGGGCACCCCAATGAGAATTGCCCTAGACCTAATGGATGGCGCCGGCTTTTGCAATGGCGACACAGAAGCGCACGCCGCGCCCGGCCGCCGAGGTGCTACACTGATCCGGCATCTGCCGGTCCATCGAAAGGTCACGAGGCGATGTATGTGGCGCAGGGACTGAGCGAGGAGGCGGAGCTGCGGCGGCTCTGCGAGGCGGCCTACAACGCGCGCGCCGCGGTGCCGGAGTTCGCCGATATCATGGTCGGCTGGGAGCTCGGCGCCGCCGCCTACAGGGAGGAGGCCGAGGCGGAGCTCGACCTGCCCTATCTCGACGAATTGGGCGGCGGCAGCGCGCGCACCCTCCTCGACCTGTTCTGGCCGCGCGGGCGGAACCGCGATTCATGCCCGCTTTCCCTATACGTCCATGGCGGCTATTGGCAGGCGCTCGACCGCAAATATTTCAGCCACCTGGCGCGCGGCCCCAACCGGCGCGGCATGGCGATGGCGATCGCCTCCTACGATCTGTGCCCTCACTTCGACATTCCGGGCATCGAGCGCCAGATCGCCTGCGCCTGCCTTTACCTGTGGAACACGCTGAAACGGCGGCCGATCGTCTGCGGCCATTCCGCCGGCGGCCACCTGACAGCCTGCATGCTCGCCTACGACTTCTCCGCGCTCGATGCCGGCGCGCCGGGCGACCTGGTGCCGGCGGGGGTCGCCGTCTCCGGCCTCTTCGACCTGCGCGACCTCGTCTACACCTCGATCAACGACAAGCTGGGATTGACCCTTGACACCGCCGAGCGGGCAAGCCCGGCCTTTCGCGCCGCGCCGAGAGGCAAGCGGCTGATCGCCCAGGTCGGCGCCCGGGAGAGCGAGGCGTTCCACTGGCAGAGCAAGGAGATCGTTCGCCGCTGGCGGGACGGCGGTGCCGTCACCCAATATGTCAATGTCGCCGATACCAACCATTTCACCGTCATCGGTGGCCTTGCCGATCCCGACAGCGCGCTCGTCGGATCGCTCGAATGGCTGTCGGCGGCATCAGCCTAAGAGGCTATTGCCGGACGATGATTGTTCTGTTGCACTGAGCAAAACCAACGCCGCACACGAGGAGCCCCGCGCATGACTCCCTTTTTCGTCCAGATCAAGTGTCAGCTCGGCAAGGCCTATGAGGTCGCCAACGCCATCGCCGACGCGGAGATCGCCTCGGAAATTTACTCGACCGCCGGCGATTTCGACCTTCTGGTGAAATTCTATGTCGACGCAGGCACCGACATCGGCCATTTCGTCAATGAGAAGGTGCACAAGTTCGACGGCATCCTCGACACCCGCACCCTGATCTGCTTCAAGGCATTCTGACCGAACGAACGCGGTCCCTCACACCTTCTCCAGGACCATGGCGATGCCCTGGCCGACGCCGATGCACATGGTGCACAGCGCATAGCGGGCGCCCTTCTCGTGCAGCTCGTGCGCGGCGCTCGCCACCAGCCGGGCGCCCGACATGCCGAGCGGGTGGCCAAGCGCGATCGCCCCGCCATTGGGATTGACGCGGGGCTCGTCGTCGGCGAGCGCGAGGTCGCGCAGAACGGCGAGGCTCTGGGCGGCGAAGGCCTCGTTGAGCTCGATGACCTCCATCTCGTCCAGCTTCAAGCCGAGCCGCGGCAGCAGCTTGTTGACCGCCGGAACCGGGCCGTAGCCCATGATCCGCGGCGCAAGGCCGGCCGACGCCATGCCGAGGACCCGCGCCTTCGGCGTCAGGCCGTTCGATTTGGCCGCCGCCTCGTCGGCGACGATCAGCGCGCAGGCGCCATCATTGATGCCGGAGGCGTTGCCCGCCGTCACCGTGCCGCCCTCGCGGAACGGCGTCGGCAGGGCGGCGAGCTTTTCCAGCGAGGTGTTTCGCGGATGCTCGTCCTTGTCGACGATGATGGGATCGGCCTTGCGCTGCGGGATCGTCACCGGAACGATCTCCTTGGCGAGCCGGCCATTGGCCTGCGCGGCAAGCGCCTTTTCTTGGGAGCGAAGCGCGAACCGGTCCTGATCGTCGCGCGAGATCTGCCATTCCTCGGCGACGTTCTCGGCCGTCTCGGCCATCGAATCGACGCCGTATCGCGCCTTCAGAACCGGGTTGATGAAGCGCCAGCCGAGCGTCGTGTCGTAGATTTCCGGGTTGCGCGGAAACGGCTTGTCGGCCTTGGCGATGACGAAGGGCGCGCGCGACATGCTCTCGACGCCGCCGGCGAGCGCAAGCTCGGCCTCGCCGAGCCTGATGGCGCGGGCGGCAGCCCCCACCGCCTCCATTCCCGAGCCGCACAGCCGGTTGACGGTGGCGCCGGAGATCTTTTCGCTCAAGCCGGCGAGCAACAGCGCCATGCGCGCCACATTGCGGTTGTCCTCGCCGGACTGGTTGGCGCAGCCATAGATCACATCGTCGACCGCCTCCCAGTCGACCGACGGGTTGCGCTCGATCAGCGCGCGCATCGGCACCGCCGCCAGATCGTCGGCGCGGATCTGGGAAAGAGATCCGCCATAGCGCCCGATCGCGGTGCGCGCCGTATCGCAAATGAAAGCTTCGGGCATCTGAAAACCTGCACTGTCGGTTGTTTTTCCGGCGCGACGATGCGTCGAGGGGCCTTATGAAGTCAACTCCCGCATTGCCGCAGCTTTCATGCGCGCTGGTCATGAGCGCGCGGGCGCGCTTAAATGGCCTTCATGAGCGTTTCGACCAGCACCGTCACCTGCCCGGAATGCGGCCACCGGGAGGTCGAGGCGATGCCGGAGAATGCCTGCCAGTATTTCTACGACTGCAAGGGCTGTGGTGCGGTTCTGAAGCCGAAGCCGGGCGATTGCTGCGTCTTCTGCTCTTACGGCACGGTGCCCTGCCCGCCGGTCCAGGCGCGGGGCAAGGGCGCCTGCGGCTGAGGAATCAGCAGCCCTCGCGCTCGATCTGGATAGTGGCGTGGCCGATGCCGAACTCGGCGTCGAGCCGGTCGCAGATGGCGTCAAGCACCTCATCGCCGTCCGCCGTTTCGGCGATGCGCGCGTGCAGCGTCGCCATCACGCCTTCCTGGCTCAGCGACCAGATATGGATGTGATGCACCTCCTCGACGCCAGGCACGTGACCGGCAAGATCGGCGCCGATGGCGGCGACATCGACGCCCTCGGGCACGCCTTCGAGCAAGATATGCGCCGAATCCCGGGCAAGCCTGAAGGCGCCGACGGCAACGATGGCGGCGACCAGGACCGACAAGAGCGGGTCGGCCGGGTACCAGCCGGTCTTAAGGATGATTCCGGCCGCGACGATGGCCGCCACCGAGCCGAGCAGGTCGCCGAGCACGTGCAACAGCGCGCCGCGGATGTTGAGATTGCCGCGGTCGGTCCCGCGCAGGAGGGCCAACGAGCCGAGATTGACGAAGAGACCGGTGGCCGCGACCGCCAGCATCGGGCCCGCGAGCACGGTGACGGGGACGGCAAGCCGCGCCATCGCCTCGACGAGGATCCAGCCGACGATGAAGAACAGGGCAAGCCCGTTTGCGAAGGCGACAAGCACCGGCAGCCGGCGCAGCCCATAGGTGAGCCTTGCGCTGGGGCCGCGCTGACGAGCCAGCCGAAAGGCGACCCAGGCCAGCCCTAGCGCCACCGCGTCGGCCAGCATGTGGGCGGCATCGGCGATCAGCGCCAGCGAGCCGGTGAGGAGACCGCCGACCACCTCCGCGACCATGAAGCCCGCCGTCAGCAACGCCGCCCAGAATATCCGCCGCTCGTTGCGCGCCGGAAGGTCAAGCTCCAAATGACGGTGATCCTGCTTCATGGACGCCGATACTAACGCCCCTTGAAGACCGGCGTCCGCTTTTCGAAGAAGGCCCGCATCGCTTCGGCATAGTCATCGCTCTTACCGAGCTCGCTCTGGATGTGGCTTTCAAGGTCGAGCTGCGCGTCGAGGCTGTTCTTGGCGCTTGCCAGCAAGGCCTGCTTGATGCGCGCCAGCGCCAGCGCCGGACCGGCCGCGAACCGGCGGGCGAGCGACAGTGCTTCGTCCATCAGCTTCTCATCGTCGACGGCCTTCCAGATGAGGCCGATGCGCTCCGCCGCCTTAGCGCCAACCGGTTCGCCCGTGAGCGCCAAGCCGGTCGCCCTGGCGCGACCGACGAGCCGGGGCAGAAAATAGGTGGCGCCGGAATCCGGGATGAGCCCGATCTTGGCGAAGGAAAAGGCGAATTTCGCCGAATTCGCGGCGAGCACGACGTCGCAGGCAAGCGCCAACCCGCAGCCGGCACCCGCCGCCACGCCGTTGACGGCGGCGATGGTCGGCACATCAAGGCGCACCAGCCGCAGGATCAGGGGATTGTACCGCTCCTGGAGCGAGTGACCGAGGTCGGGCGGCGGCTCGCCCTCACTTCTGCGGCGCTCATTGAGGTCCTGGCCGGCGCAAAAGCCGCTGCCCGCCCCGGTGAGAACGACGGCCCGGATGCTCTCGTCCGCTTCGACCGTATCGAGCACCTCGCTCAACCGTGCGTGCATCGCTGCGTCAAGGGCGTTGCGCAATTTGGGCCGGTTCAGCATCACCGTTGCGACGCCGCCAGCCCTGTCCAGCAAGACCAGACCGGCCGTCACGATGCGCCTTCGCGATGATCGGCTATTCGGTGGCCGCGCCCTGCGTGCGAATGGTGAACCATGCCCCTCCTCGTTTCTCTGCTCCCCGTTCCTGATTATCCTCTTAGACCCGCCGGGTCGAGGTCGAAACCATCCGCAAGGAGGCGCCGCCGTCGCGAAAACAAGCTGTTGAAAAGGCACCAAGCAAGATGTTGCAGGGGTTCCTCCTCCCCACCGGGGAGAGCGGCTTCCTGCGGCCTGAATCGCAGCTTTTTCAATAGCCTGCTACAGCCCGGCCAACGACGCGCAATGTTTGTACTGGCGAAAGGCGTCCTGGGGGATCGGCCCGCCGCTCATCCAGGCGCCGTTTTGCGGCAGCATCCTGGCCATGGTCTGGCGCCCCTGGGCCTCGGCGCTCCTTCCTTCCGCGTCGCTGTAGCCGAGCCGGCGGCCGAAGCTCTGCGCCCGGCTTCTCAGCTCGACCGCCGCCTGCGCCGCCTCGCCGGCCTCGCTGCGACGCGAGGAGCCGAGCCGCTCGCCATACACTTCCGCGATCCCGGCGCAGTAATAGGTGTTCATGTAGACCGCCTTGTCCAGCGCGTCGGCCAGCGCCGCCGGCGCCAGAACCACCGAAAATGCGAGCCCTACGGCCCTAATCCGCATTGCCGTCATGGAAGTCATCCTTCTCACCGAATCGGCGACGTAATGCAAAGTCTAACGCCTGGAGCGGTTCCCGGTCTCGACCGCGCGCGGCCCGCCCCCCGCCGGGGCGGAGTGGCCGGGTCAATGCGGCGCGTCGGGGGCCTGGGAGCCGACCCGCCGGGCGGTCAGGCCCATCACCGCGTTGGCGGCGACGGCAAGGGCGAAGATCAGGATCAAGACCGCGTAGAGATGGGGGATGCGGTACTGGCTATAGAAGTCGCTGGCGAGGAAGCCGAGCCCCGCATTGGACAGTTTGATCTCTCCGAGTAGCACGCCGATGATGGCGACGCCGAGGCCGAGCCTGAGGCCGGTGAGGATCGGCTGCACCAGCGACGGCAGATAGATTTTGCTCACCATCTGCCAGGTGGTGAGGTTGAAGCTGCGCCCGACATTGAGATGCACCGGGCTGACATGGACGACGCCCGCGGTGGTCGACAGCACGATGGGGAAGAAGGCCGACAGCGCGCCGAGCGCGGTCTTCGATTCCGGGCCGATCCCGACCAGCAGCATGACGATGGGCAGGAAGACGATTTTCGGGGTCGTCGCCAGGGCCATGACATAGGGCGCAACGACGCGGCCGAGAAAGCGCCGGGCGCCGAACAGGATGCCAAGCGGGATCGCGAGAGCCGCGGCGATGGCCAGGCCGGCGAGAATCTCCGCGCCGCTGACGACGAGATGGCGGTAGAAGACCGGATCGGTCAGAAGGTCGAATACCGCCGGAACGATCAGTACGGCGGATGGCACCACGCCTTCATAGAACAGGCCCGAGCGCGACATCACCTCCCAGGCGATGACGAGAACAAGGATGGTGGCGACGCGGATCGCCAGCACCCGGCGCTCGGCGCCTTCGCTCTCGCGCAGCGCCGCCGCGGCGGCGTGACCGGTGTCGACGGCGGTCATACCGGACGGATCCTCTTCTCGATGCGGGCCAGCACCGCGAAGACGCTGGCGCTGACCACGACGATGAAGCCGATGGCGGCATACATGCCGGGGATTTCGAAGCGGTCATACATGTCCGAGACCACCCGGCCGAGGCCGCCGAAATTGATCAGGAACTCGATGCCGATGATGTTGACGAGGGCATAGATGAGTCCGAGCCGGATGCCGGTAAAGATGTCGGGGACGGCGGCGGGAAACAGGACCTTGAAGAATTGCTGGCCGCCCGAGCAGTTGAAGCTCACCCCGACATTGACCAACGGCCCCGGCACCGAAGCGAGGCCGACGCGGGTGTTGAGGATGATCGGGATCGCGCCAGTGATCGTCCCCATGACGAAGATGGTCATGAAATTGCGGCCGATAATCACCAGGAACAGCGGATAGAGCAGCACCATGGGTGCCGCGAACAGGGCCGCAAACCAGCTTTCATAGGCGCGCCCCAGATTGCGGAAGCGGTAGAGAAGAAAGCCCGCCGGAATGCCGATCGCCGTCGCCGTCGCGCCGGCGGCGAGCGTCACCGCGAAGGTCGCGAGGAAGGCCTGCATCAGGCTCTCCTCGCGGATCAGCTCGACGACGGCAAGCCCCACATCGCTCGGCCGCGCCAGCACCAGCGGCGAGACCATGCCGCCTAAGACCAGCGCCTCAGCGATCAGGCACAGCACGCCTAAGGCCGCAAGCCCGGCCATTGCGGGGCTCCTCGTCATCGATGTCCCCTCGCGGCGACGCGCCCGGGCCTATGGCAGGAGCTGGAGCAGCTCCTTGACCTGGTCATCGCTCAAGGGCGCGTCGAGCTGCTTATACTCGACCGCCTGCTTCATGCTGGCCTCGAGGCCGGCGATCGGCGCCATGGCCATCGACTCCTTCGGATAGAAGGCCACCGAATCCTTGGCCACGTCGAGGTCGACATTGTTGAACGCCGCGAAGGCCTTCACGGCATCGTCCTGCATCGAATACATCCAATCCAGCGCCTTGGCGTAGCCGCGCATGAATTTTTCGACGGTTTCGCGATTGCTGGCGAGGAAATCGGCGTTGACCACGTTCACCCGGATTGTCTGTTCGGCGAGGCTCGGCACGTCGCCGCCGCGGGCGACGATCTTGATCTCGCCCTTGCGCACCAGGGCGAGGTTGAAGGGCGGCACCGACCAGCCGATGTCGATCTGGCCCGACAGGACCTGGGTCTTGGTGTCGGAGATGCCGCCCGTCGGTGTCAGCTCGGGCTTGACGCCAGCGGCGTTGGCGAGCTCCAGGGACACGAGGTGGGTCGACGAGCCGGGCCGCGAGAAGCCCATGGTCTTGCCGTCGGCGTCCTTCAGGCTGTTGATCGGGCTGTCGGCCTTGGCGTACCAGAACAGGTCCGGGGAGCCGGTCATCTGGGCGCTGACGATGCGCAGCGGGGCGCCCTTGGCAAAGGCGCCGAGCACGCCGAGCACGCCGTTGACCATGGCGAACTGGGCGCTGCCGGTGATCACCGCCTGCAGCGTCTCCGACCCGCCGCGGGTATAGATGATCTCGACCTCGAGCCCTTCCTCCTTGAAGAAGCCCTGGTCGACCCCGTGCACGGTCACCATCGTGTCCCACAGGCCCTTCTGGCCGATGGCGACGGTGATCTTGTCCTGCGCCCGGACGCTGAACGGCACAATGACCGCAAGCGAGCCCGCGACGGTCAGCGAAAGCAAGTTTCTACGTGTTACTGCCATGATGCATTTCCTCTCCTTCGGTTTCGACTCTTAATGGTCTAATGGTCGTCATTGCTTTGCGGCCTGCATGCCGCGCGTCGCCTCGTGGCGAAGATGGGTCCAGACCATGCCGACATAGCGCCCGAAAGCCTCGCTGGCGAGGATTTCCGATGAGCGCGGGCGCGGCAGGTCGATGTCGATGATCTCCTTGATGGTGCCGGGCCTGAACGACATGACGACGACCCGGTCGGAAAGCTGGATGGCCTCGGCGATATTGTGGGTGATCAGCAGCGTCGTCTGCCTGAGCTTGGCGCAAATGGCGAGAAGCTGCTCGCCGAGCAGAAGCCGCGTCTGCTCGTCGATGGAGGCGAAGGGCTCATCGAGCAACAGGATGCGCGGCTCGGCGGCGAGCGTCCGTCCGATCGCCGTGCGCTGGCGCATGCCGCCGGACAGCTCGCCGGGATAGCGCCGCTCGAAGCCGGAAAGCCCGACCAGCTCGATCATGCCGCGCGCCTTCTCGTAGCGCTCCGCCGCCGCCATGCCGGCGACCTCGAGCGGAAAGGCGACATTGTCGAGCACCGTGCGCCAGGGAAAGGTGCTCTCTTCCTGAAACACCATGCCGATGTCGCGGTGCGAGCCATTGACCGGGTGGCCGTCGACGCGGACCTGGCCGCTGTCGCTCTGAAGCAGCCCGCCGACAATGTTGAACAGAGTCGACTTGCCGCAGCCGCTCGGCCCGATAATGGCGACGAATTCGCCCTCGGCGATCGCCAGATCGAAACGGGCAAGCGCCTCGACCTCGCCGCGGTCCCCGCCGCGGAAGGTTTTCGACACGCCATCGATGTTGAGGACCGGCACCTGCATCGTCTTGTCCATCCCCCCGTCAGCCGCGCATCACAGCCGCCGCGGGCGCGGCGCACGCCGCCGCCCGCTTCGTGTCGGCAATCGTCTTTGCTCCGGTGGCGGCCCCAGATTCAGCCACGCTCTTGAAGTCCCTCCCCGACGAGGCTCCCGCCCGTTCCGGCGCGCCGCGAACCCGTGCATGGGCAACCCTCATTGCGGCCTTCGATGCGGATCAGGCAAGCCCCCTATGGTTTGGCCGGTGCCGTGAAAAGTCAATGGCTTGGGGGCGCGCCGTCGGAGGAAATGGGGCTGCCGCCGCCGCGGCGCTCTCCGCAACCATCTTCGGCCCAATAACTTGTCGACAATTTCCCGCTTTGAAGGGCTGAGCGCAATGCGCTCCGCCGCGGACCTCCGCAGCGACGTCACCATGACTTCGCGCAAATCCGCCACCGGGCGGGATGGTTGATTGACACCCCCTGGAAGGGGTGTGAATATGCCGCGCCCGGATTGTAAACAATTTGAATGCCTAACCGGGGGCGCTGGAGTTCATGCAGATCGCCGGGTGGGCGTCGCTAGGGCTTGTCCAAAAGCCTTTTTTCATCGTCCGACCGGCCGAGTCCGGTAGCCGCTTAAGGCTGCGTGCGGGTGAGCGGGTCGATGCCTGGTCTGCAATAGGGATGAGACGCTGAAAAACCGAGATTTTCGGGAGGGAAGGTCTATGAACGTCGCACTGAACGCAACTCAGAAATTCGCCATGCGCAAACGCCTGGCCATCGCCGGAGTGGCGGCCTTCGGGCTGATGCTCTGCTTGAACCCGGCCTCCGCGCAGGACGAGAAATTCCCCTCAAAGTCCATCGAGGTGGTGATCCATTCAGGCTATGGCGGCGGCACCGACGTCACCGCGCGGATGATGTCGATCCGCACGCGCAGAGAGCTCGACGTCGACATGACCGTGATCGCCAAGCGCGGCGGCTCCGGGGCGTCGGCGCATCAATATGCGATGGGCAAGCCGCGCGACGGTTATACCGTGCTGGCCCTGACGCAGAGCCACCTTTACACGATCGCACTCGGCAAGTCGCCGCTGACCATCGACGACGTGGTCGGCGTCGCCCGGGCGATGGATGACCCGACCTTCATCGCCGTGTCCTCCGACGGCCCTTACAAGACGCTTGAGGATTTGATTGCCGCGTCGAAGGACACGGCGCTCAATTGGGGCGTCGCGCAGATCGGCGGCACCGAGCATATCGGCCTGTTCCAGCTCGCCAAGGCGGCCGGCTTCAAGTTCAAGGTCGTGCCCTTCGGCGGCGGCGGCGAGATGGTTCAGGCGCTGATGTCGGGCGCGATCGTCGCCGCCCTGCCCAATGTCAGCGAAGGCCGCCAGCAAATCGACGACGGCACCTTCCGGGCGCTCGTGGTGATGGCCGAAAAGCGCCTCAAGGACTATCCCGATGTGCCGACCACCTTCGAGAAGAGCTATAAGGTGAAGACCTCGACGACGCGCGGTTACTGGGTGCTTGGCGGCACGCCGCCGGAGCGCGTCAAGATCCTCTCCGATGCCATGGTCAAGGCCATGAAGCACGAGGTGTTCGCCAACTATCTGAAGAGCTCGGGCCTCGATCCGGAGGAGAACGTCGCCGGCCACGAGGTCTGGGACAAGCAGATCAAGGAAGAGTACGCGGGCGCCGTCGAGGCTCTCAAGGAACTCGACCTGATCAAGTAGCGGCCAGAAGCGCCGCTCACTCGAAGCGCGAAAAAGGGACCGCCGGCGCCCATCGGCGCTGGCGGTCTGGCCAGCCTCACGGACAAATCGGTGGGACGTTTGCGCAACCTCAAGGATACGCCCTCGACCCCGCTGACCCTGCGCATGCAGGGCGAGATCGAGGCGATGATCATGAACGGCGAGCTCAATGCCGGCGACCGGGTGACCGAGAACCTGCTCGCCGAACGGTTCGGCGTCAGCCGCGGGCCGGTCCGCGAGGCCTGCCGGGCGCTGACCCAGGAGGGGCTGCTGACCGCCATTCCCAACCGCGGCATGTTCGTGCGCGAGATCGCGCTCAGGGAAGCACTCGAGGTCTACGACATCCGCGCCGCACTGGACGATCTGGTCGGCCGCGAAGTCGCCCAGCACATCACCACGGCGGAGTTCGCGGAACTGGCGCGCCTTGTCGACGAGATGGACGCGGCGGCGCGCCGCGCCGACCTCGACAGCTACTATCCGCTCAACCTGACCTATCACGACAAGCTGCTCGATCTGGCCGGCAATCAGAGGCTGAGCCTGCTCTATCGCAGCCTGGTCAAGCATCTGCACCTGTTCCGGCGCAAGGGTCTGTTGAGCGAGGGCAGCATGCTCGTCTCCAACGAGGAGCACCGTCTGGTGGTGGCGGCGCTGGAACGGCGCGACCCGGTTCGCGCCGGATTGGCGATGCGCGCGCATGTGCTCTCCGCCAAGCAGCGCCTGATCGCCGCAGCCGCCGCCGAATATGCGGCGGAAGAGGCCAAGAATATCGTTTCGAGACCGAAACGACAGTTACAAAACGGCGGCCGGCGGCCGCTTGCCCTATGACCGGGAGACGGGGAATGGCCGAACCAACTTCGAACAGATGGGGCAGTGCAAGATTCTGGGCGCGGCCTGGGCAGGAGGGGTTGGTCCACCGCACCGACCTCGTCGTGAGCCTGGTCGTGCTCGCGATCTGTGCCTTCTTCTATTACGTCACGACCACCTTCGACGAGGTCTCCACCCTCTTGTCGCAGAACATTCCGCCGGAATTCTTTCCGCGCGGGGTCCTGATCATCATCATGATCATGGCGCTCGGCCTGCCCTTCGAGCATGTGCTGCACCGCCGCCGTGGCGAGGACATCGATTCGGAGCGCAGCGAGCGGGTCAAGCGGATGCCCTATCTGACCACGGGCCTCCTGTTTCTCATCATACTGGCGATGCCTTATGTGGGGACCCTGATCTGTATGATAGCGATCTGCCTCACTCTACCGGTCCTGTGGGGGGAGCGGCGCTGGCGACGAATCATCCTGTTCGCATTGCTGTTCCCGCTCGCTGTCGCCTATGTCTTCGACCGTGTCCTGCTCGTCCAGTTCGAGCCGGGCATGCTCGGCATCGCTCCCTAGCCGAGGTGCGCCATGGAACCGGTCCTGCAAGGCCTCGGCCTCGTTCTCGATCTCAACAATATCGTGCTGATCTTCAGTGGCGTGCTGATCGGCGTCGTGGTGGGTGCCCTGCCCGGCCTGAGCTCGCCCATGGCGGTGGCGCTGCTCCTGCCTTTCACGCTGTCGCTCGAGCCGGTGCCGGCGATCTCGATGATGGCGGCGCTCTATTGCGCCGGGACCTTTGGCGGCTCGATCACCGCCATCCTGATCAACGCGCCGGGCGCACCGCCCGCGGTGGCCACCGCTTTCGACGGTTACCCCATGGCCAAGCGCGGCGAGGCCGGCCGCGCGCTCGGCCTTGCCACCTTCTCGAGCGTCTTCGGCGGCGTCTTCAGCCTCATCGTGTTCATCTTCGCGGCCCCACTGCTCGCCGCCGTCGCCCTGAAGTTCCGGCCGCCGGAATATTTCGCGCTTTCCGTCTTCGCGCTGTCGATGCTCGCCTCGATCAGCGGCAAGTCGTCGCTGCGCAACCTCATCTCCGGCGGCTTCGGCGTGATGATCAGCACCATCGGCATTCATCTGACGACCGGGGTCGAGCGCTTCACCTTCGGCATTCACGAACTGACCGAGGGGATCAGCTTCATCCCGGTGCTGATCGGCCTTTTTGCCATGGGCGAGCTGTTGAACCAGTCGCAGGCGCTCGACATCGCCTATGAGCGCATTCGCGCCGGTGTCATCAAGCTGCCGTCACGCCAGGACTTGCGGCTGGTGTGGCCGACCATTCTGCGCTCCAGCGCCCTCGGCACCTTCATCGGCATCCTGCCGGCAGAGGGCTCCACCGTTGCCGCGCTCATGGGCTACAACGAGGCGCGACGCTGGTCGAAGCACAAGAAAGATTTCGGCAAGGGAACGCCGGAGGGCATTGCCGGGCCGGAGGCCGCCAACAACGCGGCGACCGGCGGGGCCATGGTGCCGACGCTGGCGCTCGGCATCCCCGGCAGCGGCACCACGGCGCTGATCCTCGCCGCCCTGATCATCCATGGCTTGCGCCCCGGCCCCTATCTCGTGCGCGAGACGCCGGAGTTCATCTACGCCATTTTCGGCGCCATGCTGCTCGCCAATTTCATGTTCCTCGGCATCGGCCTGATCGGCGCCAAGACCTTTTCCCTGATCACCCTCATTCCCCGCACGGTTCTTTGGCCGGCCGTGTTCGTCTTTTCCGTGGTCGGCGCTTATGCCGGCTCGGGCGCGATTTTCGACATCTGGGTGATGTTCATCTCGGGCGTCGTCGGCTTCATCATGCTGCGCCACGGCTTCGGTCTGGCGCCGCTGGTCATGGGGTTGATCCTGGGCAAACTCGTCGAGGAGAAATTTTCCCAGTCGATGATCATGTACGACAATAATTTTCTCGGCCTGTTCGAGAGCCCCATCGTTGTGCTGCTGTTCGCGCTTACCGCAGTCAGCCTGCTCTGGCCGCTGATGGGTCCGCTCATCAGGCTGGTCTTTTCTCATCCGGAATCGCGGAAAGAGGATGCATAAGGGCGCCCGGCAGCGACAGAGCGACCATCCATACCGGAGCGGCGCGAGAGTCCGGGCGCAAATGGGGGCGGCGATCTGCCGTGACTGCGAGCGATGAACGGATCGGCCGGTGACATCGGCGCCCCGCGGGAGGCGGTGGCCGAAACCTTCGGCGCCTGGGCGAGCCTTCTTGCCGCCGCCGACGTTCCCGCCGCCGTGCGCACGGTGATGCAGGCGCTCATCGTCGACGTGATCGGGCTATGCATCGCCGCCCGCAGCAGCGACTATGTCGCGGCCATTCTCGCCTGTTGCGAGGAAGGCGGTCCCTGCACCGCGTTCGGCCAAGCGCGCGCCCTCAATGCCGCCGGCGCCGCGCTCGCCAACGGCACCGCCGCCCACGGTGAGGATTACGATGATACTTTCGAGGGCACCCCGGTCCATGCCGGCGCCGTGATCGTGCCGGCGGTGCTCGCGGCCTGCGAGGGCTTCGGCCGCTCCGGCCGGGACGCCTTGCGCGGCATGGCGGCGGGCGCCGAGCTGACCTGCCGCCTAGCGCTGGTGGCGCCGACGGCGATGCACCGCGCGGGCTTTCATCCGACCGCCGTCATCGGCGCGCTCGGCGCCGCCGCAGGGGTCTCCGCCGCGCTCGGCCTTAATCGCGGTCAAATGGCCTCGGCGCTCGGCATCGCCGGAAGTTTCGCCTCGGGCATCATCGAATATCTCGCCGAAGGCACCTGGACCAAGCGCATCCATCCCGGCTGGGCGGCGCAGGCAGGCCTGCACGCGGCGCGTCTCGCGCAAGCCGGCTTTCTCGGGCCGCGCACCGTCATCGAGGGCGCGCACGGCTTTTTCCACGCCTTCGCCGACGCCTCCGTGCCTCGCGACTACACGCAGGTAACCGACGGTCTCGGCGAGGACTGGCGCTGCGAGACGCTGGCGTTCAAGCCCTATGCCTGCGGCACCATGGCCCAGCCCTTCATCGACTGCGCCATTGCGCTGCGCGAACGCGGCGTGCGGGCACAGGACGTCAACTTCATGGTCTGCAAGGTCGGCGAGGGCACGGTTCACAGGCTGTGGGAGCCGCGGTCCGAGAAGGACGCGCCCTCGACCCCCTATTCGGCCAAGTTCAGCGTTCCCTATTGCATCGCCGTGGCGCTGATCGACGGGGCGGCGGGTCTTGAGCAGTTCAGCCAAGAGCGCGTAGCCGACCCCGAGGTGCTCGCCCTGGCGCGCAAGGTGAGGTACGAGGTCGACCCGGCGAATGAATATCCGCAGAACTATACCGGCCATCTGCGCGCCTTCCTCGCCGGCGGACGCAGCGTGTCGACCAGCCAGCCGCATCTGCGCGGCGGTTGGCGCGAGCCGCTGACCCGCCATGAGCTGATTGCCAAGATGGAAGCGAACCTCACCTTCGGCGGCTGGCCGAGGGAGCGGGCGAGCGAGATTGCGGATTTCTCCCTGACCGTTTTCGAGCAGGACGATCTCGCCGGCCTTGCCGCCTTTCGCGGCTGACAGAAAGACAAAGCAGACAGAGACCAGCTCCATGGCCAACATCCCCGCATCGCAAGCCCTGTCGCGCTTCACGGTCCTCGATTTGACGCGGGTGCGATCCGGTCCGACGGCGGTGCGGCAACTGGCCGACTGGGGCGCCAACGCCATCAAGATCGAGCCGCCGGCGGCGCTGGAGGAAGAAGGGGCGCTCGGCGCCGGCCGCGACACGCCCGACTTCCAGAACCTGCAGCGCAACAAGCGCAGCGTGACGCTGAACCTGAAGGAGTCCGAGGGCCGCGCCATCTGCCTGAAGCTCGTCGAGACCGCCGACGTGGTGGTGGAGAATTTCCGTCCCGACGTGAAGGATCGCCTGGGACTTGACTACGGCTCCCTGAAGGCCGTCAATCCGCGCATCATCCTGGCCAGCATCTCCGGCTTCGGCCAGACCGGCCCCTACGCCGCCCATCCGGGATTCGATCAGATCGCCCAGGGCATGGGCGGGCTGATGTCGATCACCGGCGAGCCGGGACGCGGGCCGATGCGGGTCGGCATTCCCGTCGCCGATCTGTGCGCCGGGCTGTTCTGCGCCATGGGAATCCTGACCGCGCTCATCGAACGCGAGCAATCGGGCGAAGGCCAGTGGCTGCACACCTCGCTCCTGGAGGCGCAGATCTTCATGCTCGACTTCCAGGCCGCGCGCTGGCTGATGAAGGGCGAAGTGCCCGGCCAGGCCGGCAACAACCACCCGACCAGCACGCCGACCGGCGTCTACCCGACCGCCGACGGCCATATCAACGTCGCCATCGCCGGCGAGACCATCTGGCAGCGCTTTTGCGCAGCCATCGACGCCAAGGAGTGGATTACCGACCCCGACTATGAGGTCAACGCCAAGCGCAGCAAGAACCGCGACAAGCTCAATGCCATGATCGGCGAAAAACTAAGGAAAGAGCCGAGCCGCCACTGGATTTCCCTGTTTCTCGAGGCCGGCGTCCCCTGCGGCAAGATCAATTCCGTCGACCAGGTCTTCGCCGATCCGCAGGTCGAGCATCTCGGCATCGCCGCGGCGATGGACTCCATCCCCTTCGGCAAGACCCGCTGCGTCGCCCAGCCGATAACCTTCTCGCGGACGCCGAGCCGGATCGTCCGCCGGCCGCCGGCGCGCGGCGAGCACACCGACGAGATCCTGCGGCAGATCGGCTACAGCGCCGCGGCAATCGAACAGCTGAGAAGCCGTAATATCGTCTGAATGAGCCGGTCCTCCCGGACCCTTGAGCGCCGTCACCTGAGCTGGAGTGCCCTTATGCCGACCGACAAGATCCTGTCGCGCAAGGAAGACCTGATCGGACAGCTGATCTTCAACAATCCCGAACGCCACAACGCCGTGTCGCTGGAGATGTGGGACACCGTCGAGGGGGCGCTCGACGATTTCATCGCCGACGATTCCGTGCGCGTCATCGTCGTCAGCGGTGCCGGCGGCAAGGCCTTCGTGTCCGGCGCCGATATCTCGAAGTTCGAGAGCGAGCGCGCCACCATGGACGCCGTCGCCCATTACAATGCGCGCGTCAAGGCGGTCTATCGAAAGGTCTACGAACTTCCCAAGCCGACCCTTGCCATGATCGACGGCTTCTGCCTCGGCGGCGGACTGGCGCTCGCGGTCTCCTGCGATCTGCGCTTCGCATCGGAAAAATCCAAGTTCGGCCTGCCGGCCGCCCGTCTCGGCCTCGGATACCCTTACGAGGGGCTGAAGCGGCTGGTCGATGCGGTGGGACCGGGAGCCGCCAAGGACATCGTCTTTTCCGGCCGCCGGCTCGACGCGCGGGAGGCGCTGTCCATTGGGCTGGTGCAGAAGGTGCTGCCGGAAAAGGAGCTTGAAAATTTCGTCCGCGATTATGCGCGCACGATCGCGGAGAACGCGCCGCTGACCGTGGCGTCGCTGAAATTCATCATCGGCGAAATCTTCAAGGACCGGGCTGAGCGCGATCTCGACGCGTGCCAGCGGCTAGTCGACCGCTGCTTTGCCTCCGAGGACTATATCGAGGGCCGGCGCGCCTTCACCGAGAAGCGCAAGCCGAAATTCAAGGGGCGGTAGACCGCCGCCCGCCAAACGTCAGACCATGCCCGCCTTCGAAAGCCTTGAGCCGCTGCTGCTGCTCCTCATAGCGCTGACCGCCTTTGCGAGCGCGGTGTTCCACAGCGTCGGCGGCTTTGCCGGCGCGCTCGTCCTGACCATCGCCCTGGCGCCGATCCTCGGCGTCAAGGAAACGGTGCCGATCGTCGCCGCGGCCATGATCGTCTCCAACACGACCCGCGTCTGGGCGTTCCGCAAATGGATCAACTGGCGCGTCGTCGCGGCAATCTTTACCGCCGCCCTGCCCGGCATCATTCTCGGGGCGATATTCTATATCAGGCTGCCGGTGCACTATGTCGCGCTGCTACTCGGGATATTTCTCATCGTCGTGGTGCCGCTGCGGCGCTCCTTCGCGGCGCGCAATTTCAAGGTTGGCCTGAACGGCCTCCGCGCGGTCGCCGTGCCCTACGGGTTCGTCGGTGGCTCGGTCATGGGCGCCGGCCTGATGCTGGCGCCGTTTCTGCTCGGCGCGGGTGTCATCGGCGGTGAGCTCGTCGCCGTCGTCGCCGCGCTGGGTCTCGGGCTCAACCTCTCCAAGACCATCATTTTCGGACTGTCGCCTCTATTGGACGCCGAGATGGCCTTGAAGGGCCTCTTGATCGGCATTTGCACCATCCCCGGCGCCTTTACCGGGCGCTGGATCGTCACCCACACGCCGCTGCGCATCCACACGCTGTTCATGGAAGGCTTCATCCTCGCCGGTGGCTGCTATTTCCTGTGGCGCGCGGCGGAGGGCTTCGGCTGGCTTTAGGGCGAACCGCTCAGTTGAACGGCTCGGCGCGCGCGATCAGCTCTTCGAGGTCAGGTTCGTCCGGATTGCGCGGCTTGCCGGGGTGGATGATGCTGACCTGGCAGCTCTCCGCCGCCTCGACGAGCTGGCGGTAAGTGCCGGCGTCGGGGTCGGCGACATAGGCCTGCTGGTTCTCGTTATAAGCGAACATCTTGTTGTTGATGTATGTGCACTCGTTGCAGCTGGTGCAGCGCGGCGTCTCGATATAGGGGGCGTCGGGGTCGGCCCGCTCCTCCGGCTCCGGCTCGGCCGCCACGGCGGCGGGAGCCGCCGGCGCCTTCGGTGCCGGAACCTCGGCGGCGCGCGCGGACGGCGCCGCCGACGCTGCCGCCTGGGCGGCGCCGAGGGAGGCAAGCGCTGCTTCCTTTTCCTTCTCCCAGGCTGCGCGCTGCTTGGCCAGCGCGCTCTTGATGGAGGGGTCGTTGACGCCTGAGAGCTCCTGCAGGCTGCGCCACACTTCCAGCGCCCGGCGGGCGCCGCGGACAATCTTGTCGTCGATCACGGCGCGGCGCAGGATGTTGCCTTCGTCGATCACCCACACATAGGGCACCTTCTCCGCCCGCTCCTCGGCGGCAAGGCGCACATGCGCGTCGACCGGGATCATGGATTCGTGCCATTGCGACGGCGCCACCGGCAGCCGGTGCTTGGCGTAGCGCTTGTCGCAGATGGCGAAGTCGGCGTGGGTGAAGGCAACCTCCTCGACGCCATGCTGCTGGTCCGCATCCTCGAATGAAAGGCCGTGCCGCGGCCAGTCTTCCCCGCTTTGCGGATTGTCGCCGAGGCTGAAGCGCGATACCCGGTCCGGTCCCGCCGCCGGATCGTAGGTGAATGTCGGAAAGGCGCGCGATTCCTTTGCCGCCGCCGCCAACAGATAGGGCGGCACGCCGGACACGGTCTCCGTCGCGCCGGAATAGATGCTGAACAGCGCCGGCCCGTCATAGGTCAGGCCGTTTTTCAGGGCGTCGCGCAGCCGGTAGAGATCGGAGGCCGCCGCCTGCATCACGAAGGCGTCATGGACGCCGACCGCCATCGCCGCAAGCCGTGCGCTGCCGCCACCGAAAGAGGCGCGCGGCGGCTCCGGCGAGGCGCCGCCGAGGATGTCGTCGATCTGGATCAGCACCTTGACCGGCAGCCCGGAGGCTAGCGTCTCGAAGGCGTGCGCGGTCTCCGCGGCTTCCGAATGGCCGTCCCGCAGGCAAACCAGATAGGAGGGAAGCAGCGCCAGCTCCTCCTCGCCCAGCTCATTCTCGTCGAAGCGGGCAAAGAAGGAATCGTGCTGCATGGGCCGGTAGCGGTTGACGATCTCCAGTTCCGCGATGGTGATGGCCTTGACGAAGTCGACCATCTCCGGCAGCCGGGCGCGGAACGCATCGAGCGCATCGGCGCAATTGTCGAAGACGAAACCATAAGGCGTCTGGCGCGCGGCGAGCTCGGCGGATGCCCGTCCCGGCGCGTAGAAGCGCTGCGATTGCAGCACCATGAGCGTTGACTGAACGCGCTTCCGGCGGTCCTCCGATAGCTCGTCGTCATGCGATTTCTTGGTCAGAACGCGGGACAACTCCTCGAAGTCGAAATCGGCAGCCCAGTTGTCGCCGATCGCGCTCTTCAGCGCCTCGGGCTTACGCGCCTTGTCCGACTTCATGTAGTCGGCCTTGAGGATGTCCGACAGTCTGAGGATCAGCCCCTCGACCCGCTTGCGGAACGCCTTGGCCTTGGCCGCCTGGACCTGCCGCCAGGCATGGACGAGGAGTTTGGCCGGGGTCGCCGCGTCGCAATCGATCACCGCCCCGTCGACGTTAAGGCGATCGCGGGCCAGATCGAGATTGCGGGAAAGCTCGTCCTTCGCAGAAGCGTCGCAGCGGGCGGCAAGATCGTCCTCCGCCTGACTCCACAGCTCCGACAGGGCGCCTTCGGCCCCGCCCATGACGCGCGCGCGGATTTCCGCCTCGAGCTGCAAGAGGTCGCGGCGCATCCGCTCGCCGGCGGCGCCGGGCGGCGCCAACTCCTGCAAAATCCCGTCGATGACGGAACAGAGCGAGCGCATGAAGGGTCCGCTCCCGTCGCCCTCGACCAGCACCAGCGGGTAGTCGTAACGCAGGCTCTCAAGCTGGCCATACCGCGCGAACAACGCCGGGCGCAGCTTCGGATCGGCCGGCGTATCGTCGGCATGTTCAGGGTCCCACTGCGTCAGTCGCGGGCTTGCAAGGTCTGGGAGCATGGTATTCATGGGTCCACTCAGGTCGCTGCCGCCGCGGCGTGTTCTTCCGGCCAGATCGTGAACTTGTCCATCTCCTCGTCGAGCACCGTGCGGATCAATCCCGGCGTGTTCGGCCGCTCGCCCTCGCGCAGGTCCTCGTAGCAGGGCACCGCCTCGTTGCAATAGAGAATGCCCACCGGAATTTCCTCGGTCAGCGAGGAGATTTCCCTGGCGCGGTGGATGTCGAGCGGGTCATGCACCTCCTGGTTGCGGTAGGTCTTGGACAATGCGGAGCTGAGCTGGACGCCGTCCTCATGCGTCAGGATCCGCGTACTCAATGGGTCGCGCACCCAGGGATCGAACAGATGCGGCAAGAACTCTGGACAGCGCTGCAGCACCCGCACCAGCGAGAAGCCCTTATGGTGGTAGGCCTTGTAGATGATGTCGTAGAGCAGCTCTGGGATCCAATCGACCGCCTGGGCGATAAACGACACGTTGGCGACGCTGAGGCTGGTGGTCAGAGGATTGAGCGGATCGAGCACGGTGCCCGACGGCGTCGTGTTGCTCTTCATGCCGCGCGGCGAGGTCGGCGAGGCCTGCTTCTTGGTCAGCCCGTAGACATGGTTGTCGTGCAGGATCGCCGTCATGTTCATGTTGTAGCGGATGGCGTGAATCCAGTGCGCGGCACCGATGCTGCAGCAATCCCCGTCGCCGGTGGACACGAAGATGTTAAGGTCCGGCCGGCGCAGCTTTATGCCTTCGGCCACCGGCAGGGCGCGCCCGTGCAAGCCGTGGAAGCCGTACGCGTTCATATAATGGGGAAAGCGGCTCGAACAGCCGATGCCGGACACGAACACGGTCTTTTCCGGCGCCAGCTGCTCGGTCCGGCACAGGCGTTGAACGGCGGCGAGAATGCCGTTGTCGCCGCAGCCGGAGCACCAGCGCGGCGGAATATCGCTTTGATAATCCCGCAAGCTGAAATGCTCGTCGATCGAGCGCAGCAGGCATTCGGTCAGAGGAGCGGACATGATCAATACCTCACGTCATGATAACGCGCCGCGGGCGACCTCGGCGATGGTCCCGGGCTTGATCGGCTGGCCGCGAACCTCGCCAAAGCAGTCCACATCGACAAGGAAGCGCGACCGAAGCAGCATGGAAAGTGCCGAATAGCGGCGGTTTTCCGCGTCGATGAGATCGCCGTCGAGCTGGTCGCACCAATTGTTCTCGATGGTCATCACCTTCTTGAATCGGCGCAGCGCGTCGCCGATGCCCGAGGCCATGGGCTGGAGGAATTTCAGATGCATGGAGGAGACCTCGTGCCCCTCCTCGCGCAGCCGCGAAACCGCCTCCTCGATGGCCCCCTTGGTGCTGCCCCAGCCGACGAGCACCAAGTCGCCCGTCTCGGCCCCAACCAGCTCGGGCGCCTTCAGGGTCCTCTGGAAGGCGGCGAGCTTCATGCTGCGGGCCTTGATGCCCTCCTGATTGATTTCCGGATTGTAGGCGACGTGGCTGTCGCGGTCGTGCGCGAGGCCCGTCAGGCAGTGCATGCCGCCCGGCTGGCCGGGAATGAACCGCGTCGCCAGCCCCGTCCTCGGGTCCCAGTCATAGGGCTTGGCGCCCGGCGCAACCGCGCTCTGGTCGACCGGCGGGGCAAGCCAGTTCTCGTTGAAGCGCGGCCGCGGAAATGGCTGCTGCGCTGTCGCCAAGCTCGCGTCGCTCAGCACCATCACCACCATGTTGAAGGTCTCGGCAATCTTGCGCGCGGTGATGATCGAGTAGAAGCAGTCCTCGATGGTTGACGGCGCCATGACGATCTTCGGCGCATCGCCATGGCCGCCATACATGGCGGCAAAGAGGTCGCTCTGCTCGGGCTTGGTCGGTTGGCCGGTGCTGGGGCCGCCGCGCTGCACGTCGACGACGACCAGCGGGATTTCGCCCATCACCGCGAGCCCGATCCCCTCCTGCTTCAGCGACAGGCCGGGGCCGGAGGTGATGGTGATCGCGCACTTGCCGGCATAGGAGGCGCCGATGGCAAAGGCGCAGGCCGCGATCTCGTCTTCGGCCTGATGAACCACGCACCCGACCTTCTCGAAGATCTCGCTCAAATAGTGCGAGGCGGAGGTCGCCGGCGTGATCGGGTACATGGCGCACACTTCCATGCCGGAGGCGACGACGCCGAGCGCCAGCGCCGTGTTGCCGTTGACCACGATCTGCGGCTCGCTCGGCTTGGCGGCCGGAATCTTGAATTTGAGGTCGAGATTGTCCTCGGCCCACTGCCAGCCCGCCTCGAGCAGCTCGATGTTGCGCAGGGCGATCTTCTCGTCCTTCTTCCTGAAGGCGAAGCGCACCTGCTCGCGCGCCAGCTCCAGGTCGAGGCAGTAGATCGAGCACAGCATGCCGAGCGCGAACATGTTCTTGCCGCGCCGCGGGTCGGGCACGAGCTTGAGGCACTCCGCCTCCATCGGCACCTCGTGCAGCCGATAGCCGGCGGCAGTCACCTCTGCGCAGACGCTGGC
>JAUYJB010000005.1 GCA_030688605.1 Hyphomicrobiales bacterium | reverse complement strand
GGAAGGGCGCGCGGTGTTCGTAACGCACCGTCCTTCCGGCGCAGGCCGGAATCCGGAAAAGAGGGTGCCCGGAACACACCCACGGTGTCGTTGCCCGACCTGATCGGGCAACCCGGTAACCCCTGCGCCAAAGCTTTTGCTCGGAGGCGACTGGGTGCCCGGATCGCCGCCTTGGCCCGCTCACCGCCCCACCGGCGCTTGTCCGCGACGACCGGGCGGCAACGGCGCGGGAGGCATGCTACGCCAACGGCGCCGAAGTTAGCTGCCATCGTTCCGGCGGGGTGATTTAGGATGTTTGACGCAGGAAACCATACAGCGACATAAATTGATTTTTTGTCGCTCCAATGCTTCGAAAGTCTATTTTTTGTCGTTTGCCGACTTTAAATATCGCCGAGTCCCAATTCTTGTCTCTGGATTCTTGTGCTTGCGTACTTCAACCTAGAAGCAAGATCGATTCGCAATCGCGAGGATGAGACAGATGAGACCCCAAAAAAGAGGCAGAGGCCGTCCAAAGGGTTCGTCCCGCCACAATGCTCAGGATAAGTATACGCTTGAGATGATGGCCGACAGGATGGTCCGTGACCGCCGCCTTGCGGCAACTACGGCTATGCGGCATCTGGGCTATTCGGATGAGGCTTCGCTCAGGCGCCTTCAACGCAAATGGTCCAGGGAGAAATCTGATCTGCTGGCAAGGGCTCATGAGAACTATCGGCAGGAGCAGGCTTTGGAGGCACAGCGTCGGTCCGAGAACGCACTTGCGCAGCTGACCGATCAGATGACGGCGATGCAAAGGGCGTTTGAATCAAGCGGACTTAGCCGAATTGCCGCTGAATCGGCGCGTATGCAGCGTCTTATTGCGAACAATCCTGCTCTTGAGTCCATATCCCGCATGCAAATGCAAAGTGAACGACTGGCCCGGCAGCTCGTGCCCACTATGCCTGACTTCGGGACGCACGCCAGGGCGATGCAACGAATAGCCGACGCCTTTGCAACAAAGATAAACACGACCTTTGCTGCCAGCCTTCGGGCCGCCAAGCTGTTTCGCGACAATCGAGGGTAGGCAGAGGCAGAAATGTAGCCAAGAAGGTGCGGAATTTCACGCCCCCACGTGTAGGGAAGCCTGCGGGCTGAGGATGGGTGGAGTTCCGTCCACATAAAGATCGCGTACCATACACCGTACGACGGTAAGGACCGCAATTAACGCAAGTCGGGTGGCTCCCGAGATTTCCCCACCTGGCAGACCGCGTCATATTGAATGCGGCGCATTCCGGGCGTATGTCGGGAGGATAAGGAGCCGAGAGCCATGTCTACATCGAACAAAGCCGATTCCGTCGTTCTATTTCCGAAAGAGTCGAAGCGCAAACCATCCTCGACCGAGAGGATATGGGGTAAAGCCGTCCTGAAACACGGTTACACGGGCGTGCCATCAATACTGATCAAGGCGCAGAATAGAATTGGTATTAATCAAACCCAGATGAATATTATTCTTCAATTGCTGGATTACTGGATAGAACCAACAAGAAAACCGTTTCCGTCCAAGAAAGATATCGCAAAAAGGATTGGAATTACAGGAAAAACAGTCCAGAACAATATCCGCGCTCTTGAAAAAGCGGGCCTGATCCGCCGCGAGATGCGAAAAACGGCTTCCGGCGACTGGAACAGCAATATCTATCACCTGGACGGGCTTGTAGAGCGCGTTCAGGAGCTAGAGCCAGATTTTGCCAAAGCGAAAGAGAAACGCGCCGAGGCCCGTAGAGACGCGGAAACGCCGGTCGGGCTGAGACAAGGATAAGGGCAAAAATTTACCCCGGCCGCGTGCCAGAGGCAGAGACGGTACCGGGGTGTCTATCAATAAGATAGCTGAGGTAGGGAAAAATTTCAATTAAAAATGAATAAGCCCTTGAATTCTTTTGAAGATATAGAGCGAGCTCTCTCGCTCGAACGCTTTTCCCGCTATGTCGCATGGGCTGGCGGCGACCGAAATCGCGCGCTTGAGCTTTATACGCTGAATACAAAAATCTCCGAAAGCCTCTATCCGCCGCTCCAGATGCTTGAGGTCGCTCTTCGCAACCGCATCCACACCGTGATGAGTGAAATCCGGCATGAAGAATGGTTCAAAGACGATGGCTTCCTGCTTGTCGAGCATCAAAAGGCACAGCTCGCCAAAGCCGCCGAGGATCTGGCGGCAGAGAAAAAAGGCCTGAGTCCGGGTGCCGTCGTCGCGGCGCTAACATTCAGCTTCTGGACATCGATGCTAAGCCCGGAATACGAAAATCTCTGGCAGCAGCACCTCAACAGGATTGCGCGCAAGGCTAATGGCAAGGGCTTGCGCCGCAAAGATTTGACAGGCCCCCTTCGTCCCATCCGCACGTTGCGCAACCGAATCGCTCACCACGAGCCTATACTGTCATGGAACCTGCCCAGGCATTACGCCAACATGCTGCAAATTACGGAATGGCTCTCACCACCGGCGGCAGCGTGGTGCCACGAGCATTGCCGGTTTCCGGAAGTCTACCCGTCAGAGCGGATCAGACTGGAAGGGTCATAAAGATCGTGGGATCGTGGCGCTTATTACCGCCGAAGCCCCGGTACAAACTGAGTGACAGGGGCAATCACGTCCGCCCCGCTCCCGCGCCCCCCCCCTACCCCGCCACAAGCAGCGCCGTCGCGTACATCACCGCGACGCCTGCGACGAAGCCGGAGAGGCTGGCGCCGCCGAACCACGAGCCGCCCTCGGGCGCATGGCGCATCAGGCTTGAGCCCACCTCGACGATGACCTGGAGGATGGCGCCGGCGCCGACGCCGAAGGCGAGCGCCGCCCAGAACGGCGAGAAGGCGTAAGCGCCGGCAATCGTGCCGGGGATGGCGGGCCCCCCGGCGACCAGCGCCAGGCCGAAGAGCAGGCTCAAGCGCCGCGCCGGCCGCTCGACCGGCGCCGCGATGGCGATGCCCTCGCTGACGTTGTGCAGCGCAAAGCCGAACACCAGGAAGGAGGCGAGCGCCACCGCCCCTCCGGCGAGCGCCGCCCCGATGGCCAGCCCCTCGCCGAAATTGTGCGCCCCGATGCCGATGGCGATGAAGGCCGCCAGCGCCGTGCCCTCGGGCGGCCTGCCGCCGCGCCTGCCGACGGCAAGCAGCGCAAGCAGGCTCATGAGCGCGCCGAGCCACAGCGCGACCGCGGCCTTCTGGCCGCCGACGGCGCGGTCCGCGATCTCGAGCCCTTCCTTCAGCGTGTCGACCAGCAGGAAGGCCAGGAGCCCGACGGTGAGCGCCAGCGCGAACCGGCGTCCCGCCGCGCCGAAGCTCGTAATCGCCGGCATGAAGGCATAGCCGATCAGGATTGGCAAAACGCCCACGCACAAACCCACCAGCGCCAGGGCGAGTAGATCGCCGCCGCCCACCTCGGGCGTCGCCACCGCCGCCGCGATCTCGTGCTCGAAGGTCGCGCCCGTCGCGGTGAGGAAGGTGAGATGGTGCGCTTCCCCTTCGACCCACGGATAGGAAATGTCGATCCGCGCGCTGCCGAGATAGGGCAGGGCGCCCGGCGGGTCTTGCGTGAACTGCCAGTAGGCGCCGTCGACCTGCACCTGGGCGATAGTCATGGCCGACGCGCTGCCCGAGCGCAGCCGAACGTGGATGCCGGCGTCGTCGAGGCTGACCCGCTCGACCGCCAGCGTCTCCGCCGGCGGCGCGCCCTGGCTCAGAAAGTCGAGCGGCCTGACGGTCAGGAACAGGGCGGCGAGAAGCGCGATCAGCGCCAGCGGCGCGATCGCCGATGCGCGCAGAAGGGCGGTCATGACGCGACCTCGAAAAAGCCCATCCAGCCGAGCTCGACGAATTCGGCCTGATGGGCGTGGAACATGTAAAGGCCCGGCTCGTGCTCGGCGAAGGTGAACTCGAGGATGCCGCGCTGCGCCTGGCACTGCATGATGGTGTCGACGGTGCGGTGGGTTGGCGTCAGGGTCGTGCCGTGGTCGAAATAGTCGAAGAAGTTGGCGTGCAGGTGGAACGAGTTGACCGGGTCGAACTCGGTGACGTTGACGAGATAGACGCGCACCGGCCTGTCGCGGGCGACGCGGATCGGCTGGTCGTGATAGGCGAAGGCGATGGAGTTCACCCCATAGACTTCGTTCTCCTCGTCAAAGTTCGTGTCGAACCCATTCATGACCATGACCATTTCCTGCCAGCGCGCATTCTCCTGAGTGCCCAGTAGGCGGCCGCGCGCGGCCTCGGCGTCGTCCGGGTGGCGCGCCGGGTCCGGGTCGACGATGAAGGCGCCGTAGAGCCCCTTGTGCAGGTGCCGCTTCAGGGGCAGCGTGTGGCAGTGATAGAGGTGGCAGCCGAAGGGCCTGGCCGTAAACTCGTAGGTGAAGCTCTCGCCGGGATCGACCTGGCCGGCGCCGGGAATGCCGTCCATCGAGGCGCCGTGGATGCCGTGAAAATGCATGGTGTGCGGGTGGGTCCCGGAATTGAGGAATTCGATGCGGACGATGTCGCCCTCCGTGGCGCGGATGGTCGGGCCGGGCACGCGGCCGTTATAGGTCCAGGCCGGGAAGAAGAGGCCCGGCGCGATCTCGATCTCGCGGTCGACGGCGACGATCCGATATTCGCGCACCCGCCGGCCGTCGGCGCGGGCAGACACGGTGCCGGTGTCCCAGTCGGTGAGGATCGCGTGCGGGTCGAAGCCGTTGCGTCCATGGTCAACGGTCCCGACCGTGCCGTTGCCGGCATGGTCGCCAGAGCGGCAGATGCGGGCGCCGGGCAGGGTCTGGGCCCGCGCCGTGCCAAGGCCCGGCGACAGCACCGCCCCGCCCGCCGCAAGGCCGGCGCCGAGGAGCCGGCGGCGGCTTACAGCCCGCTCCAGCCACGACAGGTCAAAACCCATTCCGTCCGTTGCCCCTTCTGACTTACTCCCATACACACACACCCATCACCGGGCCGCGCGGAAGTTCGTTATTCCGAACGGGCCCGGTCCATTCCTGCGGCATCGTCCCGGACGCGGCCGAGCGGAAGTTCGTTATTCCGAACGGCCCCGGTCCATCCCTCCGTCCCGCCCCGAGCGACCCCGATCGGTTGCTCCGCTCGCCCCGGAGGTCCGTCATTCTGTCGTCATCCTTGCCGTCCCCTCGGCTTCTAGGGCCGGGGGGATCAGTTGCGAGTGATTATTAGTAGCATACGAGAATGGTATTCGCGACACGAAATCGGCGCAATGGAAATGAAACGGAAACGGGCCGGCATGGCGCATCCGAGAGGGCGGAAAGAACCGGCATGGCGGCGGCAAGCGCGCCGGCGAAACCGCGGCGAGACCGCGAATGACCGCGAAAGATGCGACGATCGGACGGTTGACCGGCCGCCCGCATCGGCGTTCCATGGCGCGTCTTGGATAAAGGAGCGCTCCGGTGTCGGAATGGTCGAAAACCTGGACTTGGATCGAGGGAAAATGGCTTGAGGGCAACGCGCCGATCGTCGGCCCGCGCACCCATGGGCTGTGGCTGAGTTCCGTGGTTTTCGACGGTGCGCGCGCCTTCGAGGGCGTGGCGCCGGACCTCGATCTGCACTGTGCCCGCGTCAATCGCTCCGCTGCGGCGCTGGGCCTCTTGCCGCTGCATCGCGGCGAGGAAATTGTCGAGCTTGTACAAGAGGGTAGGAAGCGCTTCGATCCCGACGCCGCCCTCTATATCCGGCCGATGTACTGGGCCGAGCAGGGCGGCTTCTATTCGGTGCCGCCGTTGCCCGAGAGCACCCGCTTTTGCCTGTGTCTCTACGAGGTTCCGATGCCGGCCCCGAAGGGCTTTTCCGTTACCCTTTCGAGCTTTCGCCGGCCGACGCTCGACAGTGCGCCGGTCAATGCCAAGGCCTCTTGCCTCTACCCGAATTCGGGGCGCGCGCTCGCCGAAGCCAAGTCCAGAGGGTTCGACAACGCACTCATCCTGGACGCCATCGGCAATGTCGCCGAGCTCGCCACCGCCAACGTCTTCCTGGCCAAGGACGGCGAGGCGCACACGCCCGTTCCCAACGGTACCTTCCTCAACGGGATCACCCGCCAGCGCGTCGTGGCGCTGCTGCGCCAGGCCGGCGTGAGGGTGCATGAGCGCAGCCTGGCCCATCGGGATTTCCTCGAAGCCGACGAAATTTTCTGCACCGGCAACTATTCCAAGGTCATGCCGGTGACGCGCATCGAGGAGCGCGACCTGCAGCCGGGCCCCGTCTATCAGAAGTCGCGCGAGCTCTATTGGGCCTTCGCGCATGGCGGCTGACCGGATTCAGAAACCCGCAACGGGAAACTGCTGATGGGATCTGGACCCGCCGCATGAGCCGGCGGAGAAAGGCGAGACATGCCGTTGACCACGCGTTTGACGCAGCAGCTCGGGCTTTCCGTGCCCATTATATCGGCGCCGATGCCGCATGCCGCCGGCGGCAAGCTGGCCGCCGCGGTGTCCGCGGCCGGCGGGCTCGGCTTCATCGGCGGCGGCTATGGCGAGGATCTGTGGCTCGAGCATCAGTTCGAGCTTGCCGGCAGGCAGAAGGTCGGCTGCGGCTTCGTTACCTGGTCGCTCGCCAAGCGCCCCTTCCTGCTCGATCTGGCGCTCGACCGCTTCCCCGTCGCGATCATGCTTTCGTTCGGCGATCCGGAGCCGTTTGCCGAGCGCATTCGCGGCGACGGCGTCAAGCTGATCTGCCAGGTTCACAGCAAGGCCCACGGCCTGCGCGCGCTTGAGGTCGGCGCCGACATCATCGTCGCCCAGGGCGGCGAGGGGGGTGGACATGGAGGCCTGCGGGCGACCATGGCGCTGGTGCCGGAGATCGCCGACATGATTGCCGCGCGCGCGCCCGAGACGCTGCTGGTCGCAGCCGGCGGCATCGCCGATGGGCGCGGTCTTGCCGCTTCGCTGATGCTCGGCGCCGACGGCGCCATGATGCGCACCCGTTTCTGGGCGAGCCGCGAGGCACTGGTGCACCCGAATTTGCAGGCCACCGCCATCGCCGCCGACGGCGACGCCACAATTCGAACAAGTCAGATCGATAAGCTCAGAGGACTTACATGGCCACCGGAATTCACCGCCAGAGTCCTGAGTAACGATTTCGCCGAATCCTGCTTGGCAGCGCAGGCAAGTGCACCGCTGCCAGAGGATGCGGCGGGGCGGTATTTCGCTGCGATGGAGACGGGCGACCCGTCGCAGGCGGCCATCTATGTCGGCGAGGCGATCGGTCTGATTGACGATGTGCCGCCGGCGGCCGCGTTGATCGAGCGCGTCGCGCGAGAGGCCGCTGAGTTGCTTGGCATTCGGGCGCCGGCCTTCGTGGCCTAGGGGGAGGAACGAGGGATGAATTGGTCGAGCATGTCTCCGATCTGACCGGGATCGCCGTGGTCACCGCCGTAGCGGTGCTGTTGGGACTTCTCTTCGTTCGCCTGCGTCAACCGCCGATCGTCGGCTACATTCTCGCGGGCCTGGTGCTCGGGCCGACGGGCATGGGGCTGGTGCGCGAGACCGACGAGATCCGCCTGCTGGCCGAGCTTGGCGTCATCATGCTGCTGTTTCTGATCGGCATGGAGATCAGCCTGCGCGCCTTCGTTCTGGTGCTCAAGCCCGCGGTCATCACCGCCGCGGCGCAGATCGCCATCTCGCTGGCCATCACCTTCGGTTTTGCCGCGCTGCTCGGCTGGAGCGCCGGCCAGGCGTTGCTGCTTGCCTTCATTGTCGCCGTGTCCTCGACCGCCGTCGCCATGAGCATGCTCGATGATGTCGGCGAACTGAGAACCGAGACGGGCCGCATTACCATCGGCGTGCTCGTCGCTCAGGACATCGCCATCGTGCCGATGCTGATCCTGGTCGCCGCCTTTTCTGATGCGACGGTCGGTTTGGCCGAGGTCGGCTGGAAGGTGGCGCTCGCGGTCGGCATCCTGTTGTTGCTCATCCGGCTACTGGCGCGCGCCGGAAAGATCGCATTGCCCTTCTCCCGGGCCATCCAGGGCAGAGTCGATCTGGTCGCCCTGGCCTCGGTGGCGCTGTGCTTCGGCGCCGCGGCCATTTCGGGCCTGCTCGGTCTCACGGCGGCGTTCGGCGCTTTTATCGCCGGCCTCATCGTCGCCAATTCGACCCTGCGGGCCGAGGCGATCAAGGTCACCCAGCCGATCCAAAGCGTACTGATGGTGGTCTTCTTCCTGTCGATCGGACTGTTGATCGACCTCGACTATGTGGTCTCCGACATGCTCACGGTAATCCTGTTCCTGCTCGGCGTGCTGCTCGCCAAGTCGGTCCTCAACGTGGCGATCCTGCACTTCGTCGGTGAACCGTGGGAGCGCGCATTTCCCGCCGGGCTGATCATGGCCCAGATCGGTGAGTTCTCATTCGTGCTGGCCACGGTCGGCTTCGCCAACGGCCTGTTCGACGGAGCCGGCTAAAAGCTCGCCATGGCGGTAATCGCCATGTCGCTCCTGATCAGCCCGTTCTGGATGGCGTCGGTGCGCCGCTTCGACGCCGTTGCCCGTAGTGGGATCACCGATTTTCGGGCGGCTCTGACGGAGGTTTACGCCGGCGAGATTCATGAACTGGAGCGCGGGGCGCGCATGTTCCGCCGCGCCGGACGGCTGATTTCACGTCGCTCCCGCGCCATGCGGCTCGCCTGGCGCCGAAGCAGGGTAAAGCGCATCGCGGCGAGAGAGCCGGCGCAAGCGGCCGTCATGGAACCTGTAGTTGCACCCGGCGCCAAGGCGAAATGGAAGACGCGGCCCGGAAGCGCCAAGGCCGCGGGGCAATCGGCCGAACGGCCGGAGAGCGGGGAAGGCGCGCCCGCTATCCCGCCCGCCCGGGGCAACGGGCGCTATACCCATTAGCGCGTCTTTTCGAACAGCTCGGCGACATAGTCCCAGTTGATCAGATTGTCGACGAAGGCCTCGAGGTATTTCGGCCGCGCGTTGCGGTAGTCGATATAGTAGGAGTGCTCCCACACGTCGCAGCCGAGAATCGGCACCGCACCGTGAACCATGGGATTTTCCCCGTTCGGCGTCTTTGTCACTTCCAGCTTGCCGTCCTTGAGCGCGAGCCAGCACCAGCCGGAGCCGAACTGGGTCACCCCGGCATTGATGAAATCGGCACGGAACTTGTCGTAGCCGCCCAGGTTGGAATCGATGGCTGCCTGCAGTTTGCCCGGCAGGTGGGTTCCGCCGCCACCCCTCTTCATCCATTTCCAGAAATGAATGTGATTAAAGTGCTGGCCGGCATTGTTGAACAGGCCGGGATTCTTGCCGAAGCTCGCCTTGCAGACCTCCTCCAGACTCTTGCTTTCGAGGCCCGAGCCTTCGAGCAGCTTGTTACCGTTGGTGACGTAGGCCTGATGGTGCTTGTCGTGGTGGTATTCGAGTGTCTCGGCCGACATGTAAGGCTGCAGCGCGTCGTAGGCGTAGGGTAGATCAGGAAGTTCGAAAGCCATTTTGCGCCTCCCAGATATTGTGAAACCGGCCTGGAAGGTAGCGGCTGGGCGCGTGGTGGGCAATCCCGGCCGGCGCGCGAAATGCCGATTCTTGCCAATTCAATAGGCATGAACGATAAGGGCGCGGCCATCGGCGCCCCTCACCGTCCGTTCCGGCCTTGGGCTTGAATGCGCCTTGGCGCCGACGACCGCTGCAAGGTTTGAGCGCTGGTGCGCGATCTCGCGCCGGACTGGGAAATCCCCTATTGTTCCGCGCTTGCGCCAATTGATTTTGGTCAAAGCGCGCGATCGAAGGGTCTGGCAAAGCCCAAACGGGGTAGGCATTTCTGTAATGCACAAACAGGCGCGACAATTGGCAGGGTGCGCAGCAGCCTGCCTAAAGGTCAGCATGCCACACAGACGGGACCATGATTGCGCAGGAGCCTGAGATGCAGTTCGGACTGACGGAAGAACAACAGATGATGCAGGAGATGGCGAAAAACTTCGCCGAGAAGGAAATCCTGCCGACTCTGGAAGATGACGAAAAACATCACAGGTTCCGCCCCGAGCTCGTCAAGAAGATGGCCGAGCTCAGCTTCTTCGGCTGCGCCCTGCCGGAGGAATATGGCGGCAACGGCTTCGGTTTTCTCGAATCGGTCATACTCGCCGAGCAGATCGCCAGGGTGAGCGGATCCTGGCGTCTGCCCTTCAACATGCAGAATCTCGGCCCGTCCCTGACGGTCAACAAGTTCGGTACCGAGGAGCAGAAGCAGAAATTCATTCCGGACTGGGTCAACGCCGAATCCCTGGGGTTCTTCGCCATGACCGAGCCCAATACCGGGTCCGATGTCGCCAGCATGGGAACCACGGCGACCGATCGCGGCGACCATTGGGAGCTCAACGGCCAGAAGATGTGGATTTCCAACGCCCAGGTCGGCGATTGGGGCCTCGTCTATGCCTTTACCGACAAGAGCCAGAAACACCGCGGCATGACCTGCTTCATCGTCAATCTGAAGGGCAAGGAGGGGATCGTTACCGTTCCGATCGAGACCAAGCTCGGGCTGCACTGCGCTCCCACCGGAGAGATTGCCTTCAACGGCGCGAAGATTCCCAAGGATTCGGTGCTCGGCGAGGTCGGCCAGGGCTTCCAGATCTGCATGTGGCAGCTCAACAACACCCGGATCGGTTGTGCCGCCGGCGCCATCGGCATCGGCGGCGGCGCCGTTCAGGCCGCTATCAACTACGCCAATGAGCGGACCCAGTTCGGCAAGAAAATCGGCTCCTATCAGATGATCCAGGCCCAGATTGCCGACATGGTCGCCGAGCACGAGGCCGCCAAGCTGCTCGTCTATCGGGCCGCCTGGCTGAAGGATCAGGGGCTGCCCAACCAGCACGAAACCTCGATGGCGAAGCTGTTTGCGTCGGAAGCCGCCGTGCATGCCGCAAACGATACGATGAAGATCTTCGGCAGCTACGGCTACTCCACCGAGTATCCCGCGCAACGCTTCCTTCGCGACGCGCATTCGCTGCGGACCGTCGAAGGGACCAGCAACATCCAGAAGCTCATCATCGCCGGCATCTCCCTGGGGGACACCGTCAACCGCTAGGCAACCGCAGGGCAACCCTTGGCCCCCGGGACCCGTTTCAACAGGAGGTGGAAACAATTCCATGCCGCGCAAGCAAACGCCGCTGCGTCCGTATTTCGAGAAGATGCCCGATATCGGCAAGCCGCTCAGCGAAGGCGAAGTCCGGCGCTCAAAGGAGAATGTCGATCTGATCCGTGCGGAAGAGGCGATCCTGGCGCGCGAAATCGACAGGGTCAAGAAGGCGGGGATGCCGGCTGAGAAGATCCACGAACGCGGCGGAATGACGATCTACGACCGGCTCGATTATCTGGTCGACGCCGGAACCTGGAACCCCCTCCACACGCTTTACAATCCCCGGGACAACGAGGAAGGGTGTACCGGCGTGGTCGACGGCCTCGGAAAGATCGAGGGCAAGTGGGCGGTCATCATCGGTTTCGACAACAAGGTCGTGGCCGGCGCCTGGATCGCCGGGCAGGCGGAAAACGTTCTCATGGTGACCGACCTGGCCAAGCGCCTCAACGTGCCCCTGGTCTGGCTGACCAACTGCAGCGGCGTCAAGCTCATGGAGCAGGAGAACGTCTATGCCGGGCGCCGCTCCAGCGGGGCGCCGTTCTACCGTCACGCCGAGCTCAACAGGCTGGGTATTCCGATCCTCAACGCCATCTACGGAACCAACCCCGCCGGCGGCGGCTATCAGGGGATCAGCCCGACCATCCTCATCGCCCACGAAGGGGCGAACATCGCCGTCGGCGGCGCCGGGATCGTCGGCGGCATGAATCCCCGCGGCGGCGTCGATGAAGAAGGGGCCCGTGCGCTCATCGAGGCCACCAAGAGTTTCAAGTCGAAACCGCCCGGCCGCGTGGAGACCCATTTCGACAAGACCGCTTATTTCCGCGAGGTCCATGAGACCGAACAGGGCGTCCTCGACGGCATCAAGGCCTATATGCGCATGATGCCGGCCTACGACCCGACCATGTTCCGCGTCGCTGCGCCCGCCGAACCCAAATACCCGATCGAAGACCTCAACCTGATTCTTCCCGCCAATCAGAAACGCCCCTACGACGCCATCCAGTTTCTGGCGCGCCTCACAGACAATAGCGAGTTCATGGAATACCGCCCCGACTACGGGCGCGAGATTTTCACCGGCATCGCCAAAATCGATGGTTTCCCGGTGGCTCTTATCGGCAACCGTCAGGGGGTGTTCCCCGATTATCCGGAATACGCCAAGGGGGCCTATCCCGGCGTCGGCGGCAAGCATTACCGCGAGGGACTGATCAAGCAGGGCGAATTCGTCACCTTGTGCGGCCGCGACAATTTTCCGATCGTCTGGCTTCAGGACACCACCGGCATCGATGTCGGCGATCTCGCCGAGGAGGCCGAGCTTCTGGCGTTGGGCCAGACTCTGATCTACTCCATTGAAAAGACTGATCTTTCCATGATGTGTATCGTCCTGCGCAAGGGCGAAGCGGCCGCCCACTACATCATGGGCGGCCCCCAGGCCAACGAAAACAATGCCTTCACCCTCGGCACCCCGCTCACGGCGATCAGGGTCATGCACGGCGAAACGGCCGCCGCCGCCTCCTACGCACGCCGGCTGCTCAAGGAAGACGAAGCCGGCCGCGACATCGCCCCGGTCATCGACACGATGAACGAGATGATCGCGGATTATGAGAAAAAGTCGCACCCGGTCTATTCCGCCAAGAAGGGCTTCGTCGACGAAATCGCCCCGTTGACCGACCTGCGCAAATACATCCAGGCTTTCGCCGGAGCCAACTATCAGAATCCCCGGTCCCTGACCCCGGTCCACCAGCAGCTTCTCCCCCGCATCATCAAGGGATAGGCGGGCCATCGCGCACCATGATTTCCGTGAATTTGAACGTGATCCGGGGGCCTTCGGCCGGTAAGACGGGAAAGGCCGTGCTTCAGGCGATTCTCCCGGCAAAGGAAGACAGCGATGCAGGGAATGTCCAACGCGCAACCGACGCTGCTGAGCGCCGCCTGGCCGGCATCGGCCGAAAGCTTTTTGCGCCAGATCATTGTGGCGTTGGCCGGAACGGCGCTGCTGACCCTGTCGGCCAAGACCCAGGTGCCGTTCTATCCGGTGCCGATGACCATGCAGACCTTCGTCGTCCTCGTCATCGGCATGACGTTCGGCTGGCGTCTCGGGGCGATGACCGTCCTGCTTTATCTGGCCGAGGGAGCCTTTGGGCTCCCGGTGTTCGCCGGCACGCCGGAAAAGGGCATCGGCCTGGCCTATATGGCCGGACCGACGGGCGGCTATCTGGTCGGGTTTGCCGTTTCGGCCGCACTCGTCGGCTATCTCGGGGAACGAGGCTGGGACCGCAACCTGTTGACGACGCTGGCCGCCATGGTCATCGGCACGGCGCTGATCTTCGTCTTCGGCTATCTGTGGCTTGCCCATCTCATCGGACTCGAAAAGGCATTTCAGTCCGGCGTTCTGCCGTTCATGTGGGCGGCCGTCTTCAAGATCATCCTGGCGGCGGCGGTTCTTCCGCTCGGCTGGAAATTCTTGGCGCGTAATCGTGATAAGGAGCATGCTCGATGAGCGTAGAGGTCACCGCCCCCTTGTCGGGGTCGATCTGGAAAATTCACGTGAAGGTCGGAGATCAGGTGAAATTCGAAGATGAACTCATCATCCTCGAAGCCCTGAAAATGGAAAACCCGATTTATGCCCCGGCCGACGGCAAGGTCGCCGAGATCAGGGTCTCCGAGGGCGCCGAAGTCGAGGCCAACCAGGTGTTGATCGTTCTCGAATAGCCTGGCCCCGGCCCGTTCGCACCGCAGAATCGAGCTGGAATTGCGTTCTCGGCCGGAACGGGGAACGTCCTATCGCAGGGGGTGAAATGGAATATTTCTGGGGTTCCGTCAAATTGATGCTCTTCGTCTACGCGCTGGCGGCCGTGGTCTCGTTCATCATGGCCTGGATCATCCGATTGATCTTCGTCGGGATCAAGGCGCGGAAAGCCCATGCCGATGCGCGAAACGGCGCCAAGGCGCAGGCGCCCCTTAAGCCGGGGGATGCGGTGTCGAAAAGGACGGCGTGACCATGCCGGAGATCGATCTTCTCAATATCTTTCAGGGGATCGCCACCATGGTGGCATCCGATCCGCTCATCGCTGTGGCGAGGATCGTGCTGATCGCCCTCGGCATCTTTTTCGTCTATCTGGGGGCCAAGGGGACGCTCGAGCCCCTGATCATGATCCCCATGGGGGTCGGGATGGCTAGCGTCAATGCCGGGGTTCTCTATCTCTCGGCAACCGCCATGGGAACGATTTTCATCGATCCGACCGCCAGCGGTCCGGAACAGCTCTTTGACGTCCTGCAGATCGATTTCCTGCAGCCCATCTACACGTTTTCGTTCAGCAACGGGCTGATCGCCTGCCTGATCTTCATGGGCATCGGCGTCATATCGGACATCGGCTACATGCTGATTGCGCCGGTCCGCTGCATGATCATCGCCATCATGGCGGAACTGGGCACCGTGTTGACGTTTCCCCTCGCCGTCGCCCTGGGACTGCCCTACAACGAAGCCGCGGCGATCGCCATGGTGGGCAGCGCCGACGCCCCGATGGTTCTCTATACCTCGCTGCTGCTGGCCAGAGACCTGTTCGTGCCGATCACGATCGTCGCCTACCTCTATCTGAGCCTGGCCTATGCCGGCTACCCCTACCTGGTCCGGCTCATGATCCCGAAGGAATTGCGCGGGGTCGTGATGGACCAGAAGACCGTCCCGAGCATCGGCCGCGGGGAGAAGATAACCTTCGCCGTCATAACCGCCACCCTGCTTTCCCTGCTTTTCCCGGTGGCCGCCCCGCTGTTCATGTCGTTCTTCCTGGGCATCATCGTCCGCGAGTCTGGCGTGAAGCAATATGTGGAGTTTCTCGGCGGTCCGGTGCTTTACGGCTCCACCTTCTTTCTCGGACTCCTCCTTGGCGTCCTCTTCGAAGCCAACACGATCCTCAACCCCAAGGTCATCCTGCTCCTGGTCTTGGGGATGACGGCCCTGCTGCTCTCCGGCATCGGCGGCATCGTCGGCGGGTATTTCGTCTATTGGATCAGCGGCCGCACCTTTAACCCGGTGGTCGGCATCGCCGGGGTGTCCTGCCTGCCGACAACGGCCAAGGTGGCCCAGAAGGAGGCCCACAGGGCCAACAAGTTTGCCATGATCCTGCCCTGGGCGATGGGCGCCAGCATCTCCGGCGTGATCACTTCGGCCATTATCGCCGGCATCTATGTGACCTTGCTGCAGCTGCCCGCGCCATGAGGGAAAAGCCTGCTCGGTGGCCGGCACCCTAGAGCAAAATTCAATTAGATTGAATTGCCGGCCCAACCCCCTCCCTGTCCCTCCCCCTTACTGGGGGAGGGAACAAGTCGTTGATGCGCCGCGATTATTCCTCCCCCTGAAAGGGGGAGGCGAGGTGGGGGTCGAAGCTGCGGTGCTTCGATCTGAAGGGATTCTGCTCTAGCCGCGTTGGCCGGCGTCGCGCTCGTCGCGGGGCGGCGTCGCGCAGCGTCTCTCTTAGAGCAAAAACCGTTCTCATCGAATGGATTTCGCTCTTATTTTTTGTTCGAGCTTGTTCTTTTCGCAAAACCGGTTCCCACTTTTGCGGACCATGCTCCGGCGCGTCTTTGTGCAATGCAAAAACGGCCACGGTCCCGGCCTTTGCCAGACCGCGCCACCAGCTGCGTTGACCGAGGTCAAATCGCGGGCGCGGGGAGGGGGCTGCATAGAGGAGAAAACCGGACGGATGGAACCTGGGGCTGCGCATTCAGGACGGGGAGCCCGAATGTCGGGGATGTGGCAGCAACTGACTCTGCAGCATTCATGGACTCACTTGATCCGGAAATGGTTCCGCACGGCGAGGAGAACGAGGAAGATGAGGAGGGCGGACCAGATATTCTGTCCGATGAAGACGATGTCCACGGTGGGTTTGATCGCTTCAGACGACCCGAAGAGGCACTTCTCGGCTAGGTCTCTCCCGTGGGCGCGTGCGAAACCGACCAGAGGCAGACTGTTCAGAAACGACAGGTAAAACTCTGCCAGAAATCTCGTGTCCGGCCACGCGGAGTCCGGCATGCATCCGTCAGGAGCGTGCCGACCGTATAGGTATGCAAACCCAACGAAAGAAGCGAATAGCCAGGCGAGTGGAAGCAGGATGCTTCGCCCAAAGCCCGAGGAAAGCTCGTAAAAGAAACCAACCCAATATCGAATATGCCACCAAGGATCATCGTTGCACCGCCGTTCCCGGATTTCGCTGGCGAAGAAGTTGAGCTCGCGCAGATGATCGTGGCTTTCGATGGCGATCTTTTTCAGAGCGCGATAGTATGCGGCACGCTCATCGTGACCCTTTAGCTTGAACGGTCTTGCCTGGGGAACCCGGAGGTTATCTAGGCGCACCGGTGCGCGAAAACTTGTCTGTGTGAAGTCTGGGACTTCTGCAAACAGTGCGTCGGCGAGCGAAAATGACCCAGTGCTTTGCACCCAGTTGAACGAGGCAAGACCGAAGAATTTTGATTCACTAAAATTGGCAGTTTTATCGAATGTGGCTTCTGAAAAAACAGATTTTTCTTTGAATCTGGATCCTATAAACCACGCATTACCCGAAAATGTAGTTCTGCGAAAGCTTGCGGCCTTGCAAAATCTAGCAGAATTGAACCTCGCGACGCTGCGAAAGGTCGCATCACGAAAATACGCGCTGCCGCAGAACTTTGCCCCGCTGAAATCGGCACGATGTCGAAATTCGGCCACCGCGAATGTCACCTCATGAGGGAACACGAACGCGCTGAAATCTGTCTTGGCCTCGAAGAAGTGCCCTGAAAAATCGGTCGTGGCGGAATTTATCCAACGCTTTGTTTCTGCGTTGGTGGCAACGCCCGCCCGATCAACCGCCCACTTCCCATCCTTCTCCAGCTTCACCTTGGCAGCAAGGCAGCCTTCGGCCCACTTGTTCCAGTGGTCCTTGCCTTTCTTCCAGCGGTTGATGTCGCTTTGGTTGGCCATGAAGACATGATGGCATCGGCAGTGGTATGCCACAACTGATGCCGAGCAAGAGGCTGACGTCTCCCTCCACTGGTCGTAAGAGTTCGCCTTGGGCCATTTCCGGTCTTAAGGGTGAGGCGAATCCATCCGGAACGGGTGCCTTCTGTCCGGATTCGACCGATAGCGCCGCATCGGCCGGACGGATTGCGGACTTATCCCGACGGCGCGAATTGTTGCCCCTCCTTGTCGTCGCCCGGCTCGACAAGGATAGGATGAGGCCGCGCCGGGGCGCTCCCTCTCCCCGTGCGGGAGAGGGATGCGGAGGCTTGGGCCGGAGGCCCTAGCCGACGCTGGGTGAGGGGGCGGCGCGGAGTCGCCCCCCTCATCCGGCTCGGATCGCTCGCGCGATCCTCGCCACCTTCTCCCGCCAGGGGAGAAGGATGGAAAATGCCGCGCCGTTTCGCGCCACCCTTCCCCTCCAGGGGACGGTTGGAGGAGGCCGCGCCGGCTCAGCGGCCGGTGGGCGCCTTCCCCGCGATCATCAGCGCGAAGGCATAGTCGAAGGCGGTCTCGCGCAGCGCCTCGAAGCGGCCCGACTTGCCGGTCATACCCGCTTGTCCGACTTTGCTTTGGTCACTCTTGTCGCGGACGGATTAATGCGTATACGCATTGTGCCAACTTCAGGATTGTCCATCTCAAACGCGTTGGTTTTTCGGACCAAGTCGCTTAGTTTTCGCGAGCCGTAGGTTCTCGGATCGAAGTCAGAGATCAAATTGCCGAGTTGATTTCCGACAGCGCTCAGCGACACCCATCCGTCTTCGCCTTCCATCTGTGTGATGACCTTCTTGATGATGGGTGTGGCGGCGCTGGGAGACTGAAGCGGTTTGGTGGGCGGGGCCGCATCGAGAGTGCTATTCGACGAAGCGGCTAGCAAGTTCTCCGTGTAGATAAAGCGACGACAGGCTTGCCGGAAACTCTCCGGAGTTTTTCGTTCCCCGAACCCAAAAACATCCACGCCCTGCTCGCGGATGCGAGAGGCAAGTCGAGTGAAGTCGCTGTCGGATGACACCAAGCAGAATCCATCGAATCGGCCGCTATAAAGCAGGTCCATCGCGTCGATTGCCAACGCCATGTCGGATGCATTCTTGCCGATAGTGTGAGCAAACTGCTGGTGGGGATTGATCGCATACTTCGGCAGTATCGCGGCCCAGCCTCGTGAACGTGCGTGGGAAAAATCACCGTAGATGCGGCGGACGCTCGCTTCCCCGATCTTCGCGATCTCCTCAAACAGAGCATCTGCGATCTTCGGCGAGGCGTTGTCAGCATCAATGAGAACGGCAAGGCGCGGCGAGCGCGGTTCGGGCATCACGGAACCTCATCATGCTTCACACGGGAAAACGCTTGGAACAGTGTCTCAGTCCAAGTGGCTGTTCAACAGGAATTGCTAACCCAACTTCCCGGTTGGCAGATTGATTTTACCTTGACTGACAATGGCCGATTTCCGCCTTGGGTCATTTCTGGTCTTAGGAGCGAGGCGAATCCATCCGGTAGACCGCGGGTACCCTCTGTCCGAATTCGACCGATAGGGCCGCATCGGCCGGGCGCTTAGTCAGGCCTTCCCCGCGATCGTCAGCGCGAAGGCGTAGTCGAAGGCGATCTCGCGCAAGGCTTCGAAGCGGCCCGACCTGCCGGCGTGGCCGGCGTCCATGATGGTGCGCAGAAGAAGAAGACGGTCGTCGCGCTTCATCGTTCGCAGCTTGGCGACCCATTTGGCCGGCTCCCAATAGGTGACGCGCGGATCGGTGAGCCCGGCGGTCGCCAGGATGTGCGGGTAGGCCCGCGCGGCGACATTGTCGTAGGGCGAATAGGAACGGATCGTGGCGAAGGCCTTGGCGTCGGAGACCGGATTGCCCCATTCGTTCCATTCCGGCGGCGTCAGCGGCAGGGTTTCGTCGAGCATGGTGTTGAGCACGTCGACGAAGGGCACGCCGGCGACGATGCCGAGAAAGAGATCCGGCGTCCTGTTGGCGGCGGCGCCGACCAGCATGCCGCCGGCGCTGCGCCCCTCGGCGACAATCCGTCCCCTGGCGGTATAGCCTTCAGCGATCAGATGCTCGGCCGCGGCGATGAAATCGGTGAAACTGTTCATCTTGTGCTCCCGCCGGCCGGCCTTGTACCAGCCATAGCCCTTGTCCTTGCCGCCGCGCACATGGGCGAGCGCGAAGACGAAGCCGCGGTCGACCAGCGACAGGCGATTGGTCGAGAAGGCGGCCGGAATGGCGATGCCGTAGGCGCCGTAGCCGTAAAGATAAAGCGGCGCGGAGCCGTCAAGCGGCGTGTCCTTGCGGTAGAGCAGCGTGACCGGGACCTCGGCGCCGTCGTGGCTTGGCGCATGGATCCGGCGGGTCGCATAGTCGTCCGGGTTGTGCCCGCTCGGCACTTCCTGCTCTTTGCGCAGCCGCCGCTCGCGGCTTTCCATGTTGTAGTCGTAGACTCGCGCCGGCGTGGTCATCGACGAATAGGTGAAACGGATCGTATCGGTCTCGAATTCATAGCCGACCTCAAGAGCCAGCGAATAGGCCTCCTCGTCGAAGGCGATGGCGTGCTCGGCGCCGTCGGCAAGCCGGCGCACGACGATGCGCGGCAGCCCGTCGGCGCGCTCCAGCCGCACCATGTGGCGCTTGAGCATGCCCAGCGCCAGGATGATGCGCCCTTCCACGTGCGGCACCGCCTCGCGCCAGCGCGCGGGGTCCGGGTCGGAGACGGGCGCGGAAACGATGCGGAAGTCCTCCGCCTCCTTGTTGGTCAGGATGAACAGCTCGCCGGAATGATGCTCGACCCGGTATTCGTGGCCGTCCTCGCGCGCGAGCACGCAGCGCGGCGCGGCCTCCGGCGTCTCGGCGTCGATGAGGTGGGTTTCGCTCGTCTGGTGCTCGTGGGCGTGGACGAGGATGTAGCGCCGGTCCTGAGTCTCGCCGATACCGACGAAGAAGGCCGGGTCGGTCTCCTCGTAGACCAGCGCGTCGTCCGCCGGGTCGCCGCCGAGGAGGTGGCGGTAGACCCAGCGCGAGCGGTGATTGTCGTCGAGGCGGACATAGAACAGTGAGCCGCCGTCGGCGCTCCACACCGCGCCGGGCAGCGTCCCCTCGATCATGTCCGGCAGGTCGCGGCCGCTTTCAGCCTCGCGCACGCGAAGCGTGTAGAACTCGCCCCCGGCCTCGTCGAGGCTGTAGGCGATATGCCTGTGGTCGCGGCTGTGGCTTGCTCCGGCGATGGCGAAATAGGGCTTGCCGGCGCCCATCGCGTCGCCGTCGAGCAGGATCTGAACCGGAGCGTGCTTGCCGCGCGGCAAGCGGCAGAACAGCGGGTACTGCCCGCCCGCATGGTAGCGGACAAAATAGGCCCAGGGGCCGTCAGGCGCCGGGACGGACGCGTCATCCTCCTTTATGCGCGCCCGCATTTCCGCGAATAATTCTTGCCTCAGCGCCTCGGCCGGCGCCATCGCCGCCTCGGTATATTCGTTCTCGGCTTCCAGATATTGGCGGATTTCCGCCGGTAATTTGGCAGGATCCCGCATCACCTCCTGCCAATTGGCGGCGCGCAGCCAGCCGTAGTCGTCACGGAGCGTCACTCCGTGGACCGAGGTTTTCCGCGGAATTCTCGCTGCAACGGGCGCCGTTGCGGTCTTCCCGCCGGTTGGGCTGCGCGCATCCATGGTCAGTCGGTTTCGCTCTTATTCTCAGGTGCGAATTTCAGCGCTACGCCATTGATACAATAGCGCAATCCCGTCGGTTGCGGCCCGTCGGGGAAGACGTGGCCCAGATGCGCGTCGCAGGCGGCGCAGCGGACTTCGGTGCGGCGCATGAACACGCTGTCGTCCTCGTGCGCGCTGAGTGCGTCCTGGCCGACTGGCTCGAAAAAACTCGGCCAGCCGGTGCCGGAATCGAACTTGGCGCCGGAGGAAAACAGCGGTTTTCCGCAGCAGACGCAAGCGTATTCTCCGGCGCGCTTTTCCGCATGGAGGGGGTTGGAAAAGGCGCGTTCCGTACCGTGCCGGCGGGTGACGTCGAACTGTACCGGCGACAGAATGTCCCGCCATTCCTCGATTGTCCGTTCGACTTTCTTGCCGCTTTCCGCGTCTTGCATCGGGCTTCTCCCCAGGATGGCGGTTGCTGCCGTACGGTTTCCGGCGGTTTCCGGTCAAACATAGAAGACGGTCAGCACCTCGGCAATGAGCGCCGGCTTTTCCTGCCCCTCGATCTCGAGCTGCGCCTTGTTGAGGATCTTCCGCCGCGCCCCATCGCGCTCGGCCTCGGCCAGATGAAACCGGGCCCTGACGCGGCTGCCGGCGGGCACGGGCGAGAGAAACCGCACCTTGTCCGAGCCGTAATTGACGGCCCGCGAAATGCCCTCGATGCGATAAGTCCGGCGCGCCAGGCCGGCAAGGAGCGAGAGCAACAGATAGCCGTGCGCGATGGTGCCGGTGCCGAGCTCGCGCCGGCAGCGCGCAGGATCGACGTGGATCCACTGGTCGTCGCCGCTGACCTCGGCGAAGGCGTCGATCATCGCCTGATCGACCGTCATCCACGGGCTGACGCCAATATCGCCGCCGAGCGCCGCGACAAATGCGTCGAGGGAGTCGAATATGCGCATGGTTTCTCCCGCAAAAGGACCAATCGTGTGTGGATTTGTCGCAAGAAAACGTCAATCGACGATTGCCAGCCGTCCCCTTATTGGCTTATCCGGTATGGAACAATCCGCACAAGCGGAATAGTTTGCGGGGCGCAGGCCGGCATTCGAAGGATGACCGGGAAGGCCGCGTTGCCGCAAAGGGCGCAAGGCGACCGAGCCGGGTGGCGCGGCGACGACGGCGCCGGGTGAACGAGGGGAGGGGGTGGATGCGTCTGGTCAGCCTCGCCATTACGCTGTTCGTCTTCTGGCTGCTGCTTTCGGGACACTATACCGGCCTGCTCATCGCCATCGGCGCCGTCTGCTGCGTCGCCACCGCCGCGCTGGCCTGGCACATGGGGACCGCCGACGCGGAAGGCCACCCGATTCATCTGCTGCCTCGGGCGGTGACCTACTGGCCCTGGCTGGCGGTCGAGATCGTCAAGTCGGCCTGGCGCGTCTCCACGATCATCGTCAACCCGAAGCTGCCGATCTCGCCGACCCTGGTGCGCGTCCATGGCGGCCAGAAAGGGCCGCTCGGCATCACCACCTACGCCAATTCGATCACACTGACGCCGGGAACCATCTCGGTCGAGCTCGATCGCCACGACATTATCGTCCACGCGCTCGAGCGCGCCGGCGCGGACAGCCTTGAAAAGGGCGCGATGAACGAGCGCGTCACCGAATTCGAGGGAGTCGGCTAGTGTTCGCCGCGGCGGCGATCGCGGTGCTGGTGGCGATCGCGCTTGCCGTCGTGCGGGCGCTCAAGGGGCCGACTGTGTTCGACCGCGCGCTTGGCGCCAACGCGGTCGGCAACGGCGCGATTCTGTTGCTGGCGCTATACGGCTTCATGACCGATCGTCCGGAGTTCCTGGATATCGGCATCCTCTATGCGTTGCTGAACGTGATCGGCACGCTCGCGGTGCTGAAGTTCTTCCGCTACCGCGATCTCGGCTACGCGGGCGAGGAGCCGGTCGATTGATCGATCTCATCCGCGATATCGTCACCGGGCTGGCGCTCGCCTTCGGCGGCCTGTTCTACGTCGTCGGCGCCATCGGCCTGGTGCGCATGCCCGACATGTTCACCCGCCTGCACGCCGCCAGCGTCATGGAGACGGTCGGCGCCAGCCTCCTGGTGATCGGCATGATGGTCGCCGCGGGCTTGTCGCTGGTCACGGCCAAGCTGGCGATCATTCTGGCGATCCTGCTGCTCAGCGGGCCGGTCGCGGCGCACGCGCTGGCGAACGCGGCGCTGACCACTGGCCTGGCGCCGCTGCTGGCGGAGGATCGCACCGGCAAACAAGGGAAGAAGCGGGCGGGAAAGGGAGGCAAGCCATCGAAGCGCTGATCAACATGGTGCTGCTGACGCTGCTGGCGGCCGTCACCGTCGGCGTCGTGCGGCTGCGCAATCTCTTCGCCGTCGTCATTCTCGCCGGCGCCTACAGCTTTCTGATGGCGAGCGTGCTGCTGGTTCTCGACGCGGTCGATGTCGCCATGACGGAGGCGTCCGTCGGCGCGGGCATCTCGACCGTGCTGCTTCTGGGCGTTCTGGCGCTGACCAAGACCGAGGAAACCCGTCCCGCCCACACGCCGCTGTTGCCGCTGTTCGTCGCGGCGGTCACGGCGGCGGTCCTCGTCTACGGCACCTATGGCCTGCCGTCTTTCGGCGTTGCCGACACGCCGATGCACCTGCATGTCGCGCCCTACTATCTGGAAAAATCGATCGAACAAACCGGCGTTCCGAACGTCGTCACCTCGGTGCTCACCAGTTACCGCGGCTATGACACGCTCGGCGAGACGACGGTGATCTTCACGGCCGGCATCGGCGTCCTGATGCTGCTGAGGGGCCGCGGCAGGAGAGCCAGGAAGAAGGATGACGCGTCATGAAATTCGATGTCGTGCTGCGCGTCGTCATCAAGATGTTGTTGCCGTTCATCCTGGTGTTCGGGCTCTACGTCCAATTCCATGGCGACTACGGCCCGGGCGGCGGCTTCCAGGCCGGCGTGATCACGGCGGCAATGGTTGTCCTCTACGCCATCATCTTCGGCCTGGCGGCGGCGCAGCGCGTGGTGCCGCCCCTTCTGGTCGAGATCATGATCCCGCTCGGCGTGCTGATCTTTGCCGGTGTCGGCGTTGCCGCGGTGCTCCTGGGTAGCGACTACCTGAATTATTCGGTGCTGCTGCACGATCCGGTGCACGGCCAGGAACTCGGCATCATGCTGGTCGAGATCGGCGTGCTCGTCACCGTCGCCGGAACGATGACGGCGATCTTCTACGCCTTTGCCGGACGGGGGCGCTGATGGAGCTGCTGGAGCCGATCCTGCATCACTACAACCATTGGATCACCATCTTCCTGATGGTCTCGGGCCTCTACATCGTCGTCGCCCGCGGCAACATGGTGAAGAAGCTGGTGGGCCTGAGCCTGTTCCAGACGTCCGTCTACCTGCTCTACATCTCTCCCGGAAAGATCCTCGGCGGCACCCCGCCGATCCTCGCCGAGGGCTATTCCGTCTATTCCAACCCGCTCCCGCACGTGCTGATCCTGACGGCGATCGTCGTCGGCGTCGCCACCCTGGCGCTCGGCCTGGCGCTGGTCGTGCGCATCAACGAGGAATTCGGCACCATCGAGGAGGATGAAATCTTTCAGATGATCTCCGAAGAATGAGCGCCCAGCTTCCCGCCCTTCAGGTCGTGTTGCCGTTGCTGGCGGCGCTGCTTGCTGCGCTGGTCCGCCATGGCGGGACGGCCTGGCTGATCGCGCTGGCGGCCAGCCTGGCGATGCCGGTCATCGCCTTCACCATGCTGATGCAGGTGCTGGATGGGGGCTCGATCTCCTATGCGCTTGGCGGCTGGCCGCCGCCCTTCGGCATCGAGTACCGCGTCGATGTGCTGAGCGCCTTCGTGCTGTTGCTCGTCTCCATCGCCGGCGCCGTCATGCTGCCCTATGCGCGGCTCAGCGTCGCCGCCGAAATCGCCAGCAGCCGGCGGGCCTGGTTCTACGCCATGTATCTGCTGTGCCTTTCCGGCCTGCTCGGCATCGTGATCACGGGAGACGCCTTCAACGCGTTCGTTTTCCTAGAGATTTCCTCGCTCGCCGCCTACGCCATGATCGCCATGGGGCGGGACCGCCGGGCGCTGTTCGCCGCCTATCAGTATCTCATCATGGGGACCATCGGCGCGACCTTCTACGTCATCGCCGTCGGGCTGCTCTACACCATTACCGGGACCCTGAACCTGGTCGACATGGCAAACCGTTTCGCCGACATTACGACGATGCGGCCGCTATTTGCCGCGCTTGCCTTCCTGACCGTCGGCGTCAGCCTGAAATTCGCGCTGTTCCCGCTGCATGTCTGGCTGCCCAACGCCTATGCCTACGCGCCTTCATTCACGACGGCCTTTCTTGCCGCCACGGCGACAAAGGCGGCGGTCTACCTGCTGCTGCGCTACTTTTATTCGGTCTACGGCATCGGCGTCGTGTTCGGCGCCCAGCCGGTTTCCGAGATCCTCCTGCTCCTGTCCGTAGCGGCCATGTTCATCGCCTCCCTGGTCGCCGTGTTCCAACAGAACATCAAGCGCATGCTCGCCTACTCGTCGGTGGCCCAGATCGGCTACATCACGCTGGGCATCAGCCTTGCCAACCAGACCGGTCTCACCGGGGGCATCGTGCATCTGTTCAATCACGCGATGATCAAGGGCGCGCTGTTTTTGGCCGTCGGCGGCGTCGTCTACCGGCTCGGCTTCGCCCGCATCGGCCAGTTCGACGGTCTGGGACGGCGGATGCCGCTGACCATGGCCGCCCTAGTGCTTGCCGGGCTGGCGCTGATCGGTACGCCGGGCACCGCCGGCTTCATTTCCAAATGGTATCTGGCGCTCGGCGCCCTGGAGAAGGGCTGGTGGTGGCTCGTCGCGCTGATCGTGGCAAGCTCGCTGATCTCGGTCCTCTATATCGGCCGCGTCGTCGAGCACGCCTATTTCCGCGAGCCCACCGAGGAGACCAGGAAAGCGCGCGAATTACCGGCCTCGATGCTGATCCCGATCTGGGTTCTCACCGCGGCGACGGTCTATTTCGGCATCGAGACCTCGCTCACCGTCGGTGTCGCCCGGCGCGCCGCCGAGATGCTGCTGGCGGGGCTCAGATGACCGGCGAGACGCTCCTCATCCTGTCTCTGATCGTGCCGTTTGCCGCCGCGGCGCTGATCCCGGTGTTTCACCGCGCGCCGAACGCGCGCGAGACGGTGACGCTTTCGGCTTCGGCCATCCTGTTCCTCGTCGTCCTGGCGCTGCTCTGGCGCGTGCTGGCCGGGGAGCGGCCGGCGACCGGCGGCCTCGAAGTGGCGACGGGGCTCGATCTCGGCCTTTCGATCGAACCGCTCGGCATGCTGTTCGCGACGGTCGCCTCCGGCCTGTGGATCCTCAACTCGATCTATTCAATCGGCTATATGCGCGGCAATGACGAGCCGCGCCAGACCTCCTACTATGTCTGCTTCGCGGTGGCCCTCGGCTCGACCATTGTCATAGCGTTTGCCGCTAATCTATTCACGCTGTTCATAGGTTACGAGGCGCTGACCCTGTCGACCTATCCGCTGGTCACCCACAAGAAGACCGAGGAGGCCAAGCGCGCTGGCCGCGTCTATCTGATCATGCTGCTCGGCACCTCGATGCTGCTGCTGCTGCCGGCGATCGTGTGGACCTGGTATCTGGCCGGCTCCGTCGCCTTCACGCCGGGCGGCATCCTCGCCGGCACGGCCAGCCCCGCGACCATCGGCGTGCTGCTGGCGCTCTACGTCTTCGGCATCGGCAAGGCGGCGGTGATGCCGATGCATTTCTGGCTGCCGGCGGCGATGATCGCGCCGACCCCGGTCAGCGCGCTTCTGCATGCCGTCGCCGTGGTCAAGGCCGGCGTGTTCACCGTGCTCAAGGTCACCGTCTACATCTTCGGCATCGATTTCCTGACCGAGACCGGGGCCGCGACCTGGCTGACCTATGTCGCCGCCTTCACCGTCGTCATGGCCTCGCTCATCGCGCTGACCAAGGACAACCTCAAGGCCCGCCTCGCCTACTCCACCGTCAGCCAGCTGGGCTATGTGGTGCTCGCCGCCTCGCTCGCCACCGCCGCCGGCATCATC
>JAUYJB010000004.1 GCA_030688605.1 Hyphomicrobiales bacterium | reverse complement strand
GCAACGAACCCGGTGGGCCGATTTGGCCCACCGAAGGCCGGGTTCTTTTGCGCCGTGGCGGTGTGGCGGCTGTTGGCCGAGGCACCGCATCGCCCGGCGAGCCGCGCCGGGCCACGGCGAAAAATCATCCCGGTAAACTGGTTCCCTATAACCATGAACCGCTCTAGAGGTTTGGAACCAAGGCCATATGGTGCCAAGATAGTTACGCGATGGTGCGACGGCACATCCGTCACGGCGCATTCACAAAAGGAGCCGAGCCGCAACGATTTCGGATTGAGCCAATGAAAATGAATGATTTCAATTACTCCGGCCCCGCCGAGCTCTATATCGCCAACAGACGGCGCGCCGGTCGGAATTCAATGACCTATCGCAAGTTCGAGACGGCGGCAAAAGCCATTCGCTACTTGATCGAGGAGCTTCCCAACACGAGCTTGCCAGGGACGATCCTGGAAGTGGACGAGGAAAGGTACCGCCACAAAGAGATCCGCAAGCTCTACAACAGCAGCGCCTATCCGCTGCCGCGGCAAACCACGGAGGTCAGCGATGCCACCCAAGCCCAATTATAGATTTGAACGGTCCCAGCGCGAGAAATCCAAGGCGACGAAAAAGGCCGAGCGGCTCCAGGTGAAAGCCGAGAAATCAGCGGCCAGAAAGCTAAAATCCGGCGAGGCCGAGACCCAAGATCGGCGAAAATAGCAGATCCGGTTGGCGATCCGCATGGGCCTCGAATTCCCCGACAGGTAGGCCATGCGCGTATAAATCGCTTCATGCCGGACATGATCCTGATAGGTTCCGGTGAACCCGGGATGGTCGGGGGCAGGACATGAGATCGCCTCGCCAGGGAATTTCCGATCACGGGAAGGACGCCGGGCTGTTGCTTCCGCCGTACCGAGACATCCGCCAACGTCTGGCGGGTCGAATGCCCGGACCGCTTTGACCGGCAGGTGTCCCGCCAAGGCACCGACGCGGAGGCTCTTCTCGCCGAATGCGAGAACGACGCGGCGATGATAAACGAGAGCCTGAGCCAGAATTGACCGCGCCTCAAGGACCATCGACCGGTCTTGAAACGCCCTTTCAATCAATCGTTTGATAGTCCCGCAGAGGCTCGATGGTCCGGTTCCGTTGAAGCATGGTGACGGCCCGTGGAATGGACTGAGAGCGGCTTTATCATCGGCACGAGGCGCCACGGCGAGACGAGCGTGATCGTCGAGGCCTTCGCGCGCGGCCACGGCCGCCATCTGGGTCTGGTCAAGGGCGGCCGGGGGACGCGCTGGCGCGGCGTCTTGCAGCCCGGAAACCAGGTGAGATTTACCTGGCGGGCGCGGCTTTCGGAACATCTCGGCCATTATGCGGTCGAGGCGGAGGCGCTGCGGGCAGCCGAGATCATGGCCGATCCGCTGGCGCTGGCGGCGCTGGGCAGCCTCAACGCCATGGTCCGCCTGCTACCCGAGCGCGACCCGCATGCCTCGCTCTTCTCGCTCTATGAGGCGATCGTCGAGGCTCTGCCGGCGGCAGCCGGCTGGCCTGCGGCGCTCGCCCGCTTCGAGCTGACGCTGCTTGCCGAGCTCGGCTTCGGGCTTGACCTTGAAAGCTGTGCAGCCACCGGCAGCAACGACGATCTTGCCTATGTGTCGCCGAAATCCGGCCGCGCGGTGAGCCTTTCCGCCGGAGCGCCCTACAAGGACAAGCTCCTGGCCTTGCCGCGCTTCCTGCGCGACGAGGCGTTGATGCCCGAGAATGTCGATGACCTGATCGCCGCGTTCCGCCTGACCCGCTTCTTTCTTGCCCGCGACGTCTATGCGCCGCGCGGCCTGACGCCGCCGGAATCGGACGAACGCATGATCCGCCTTTTGCTGCGGACGGCTGCCGAAATGCGCTGACATCCTTGTTTGCGTCAAAGCATTTCGCTAACCCAGTGCCATGACCCAGTCTGCCGAACGTCCTGATTCGGGCGCGATCGAGCCGGTCGATCTGCGCGCGGCGCTGGAGGAGCGCTATCTCGCCTACGCGCTCTCCACCATCATGGATCGCGCCCTGCCGGACGCCCGCGACGGGCTCAAGCCGGTGCAGCGGCGCCTCCTCCACGCCATGCGCCTCTTGAAGCTCGAGCCGGAATCAGGCTTCAAGAAATGCGCCCGAGTCGTCGGCGACGTGATCGGCAAATACCACCCGCATGGCGAGCAGGCGGTCTATGACGCCCTGGTGCGCATCGCCCAGGACTTCGCGGTGCGCTATCCGCTCATCGAAGGGCAGGGCAATTTCGGCAATATCGATGGCGATAACGCCGCCGCCATGCGCTACACCGAGGCGCGGCTGACGGCTTACGCCATGGCGATGATTGCCGATATCGACGCCGATACGGTCGATTTCCGCGCGACTTACGATGGCGAGGACTCCGAGCCGGTGGTGCTGCCGGCCGCCGTTCCCAACCTGCTCGCCAACGGCGCCGCCGGCATCGCCGTCGGCATGGCGACCAGCATCCCGCCGCACAATCTGGGGGAACTCGCCGACGCGGCGCTGCACCTGATCAAATTTCCCAACGCCACTATCGCCAAGCTCGTCGAGCTGGTGCCGGGCCCGGATTTCCCGACCGGCGGCGTAATCGTCGATTCCCGCGACACCGTGCGCGAAGCCTACCGCACCGGGCGCGGCGCCTTCCGCCTGCGCGCGCGCTGGCAAAGGGAGGATACCGGCCGCGGCACCTATGTGGTGGTGGTCGACGAGATTCCCTATCAGGTCCAGAAATCCAAGCTGATCGAGAAGATCGCCGAGCTTCTGCAGGCCCGCAGGCTGCCGCTGCTCGCCGACGTGCGCGACGAATCGGCGGAGGACGTGCGCATCGTGCTGGAGCCGAAGAGCCGCACCGTCGACCCCGTGATCCTGATGGAATCCCTGTTCCGCGTCACCGACCTTGAGTCCCGCGTGCCGCTCAACATGAACGTGCTGTCGCGCGGCCGGGTCCCGAAGGTGATGAACCTCAAGGACGTGCTCGCCGAATGGCTCGATCACCGCAAGGAGGTGCTGCTGCGGCGCACCCGTTTCCGGCTGGAGAAGATCGCCCACCGGCTCACCGTCCTTGACGGCTATCTCATCGCCTATCTCAACCTCGACGAGGTGATCCGCATCGTCCGCAACGAGGACGAGCCGAAGCCCGAGTTGATGCGCGCCTTTAGCCTCGGCGACGTGCAGGCCGAGGCGATCCTCAATATGCGCTTGCGCGCCTTGCGCAAGCTCGAGGAGATGGAAATCCGCCGCGAGCACGAGGCGCTGTCCGCCGAGAAGGCGGAGCTCGAGGCACTGGCCGGCTCCGAGGACAGGCAATGGGCGCAGATCACCTCTGAAATCAAGGACATAAAGAAGCGTTTCGGCGGCGAGGATGCACTCGGCGGCCGCCGTACCGCCTTTGCCGAGGCGCCCGAGGCGACTGAGGTCGACGTCGCCGAGGCGATGATCGAGCGCGAGCCGGTCACCGTCATCCTTTCCGAGAAGGGCTGGATCCGCGCCATGCGCGGTCACCTCGCCGACGCCGATCAATTGCCGTTCAAGTCCGGCGACCGGCTGAAATTCGTCGGCCAGGCGCAGACGACGGACAGGATCGTGCTATTCGCCACCAACGGCAAGTTCTACACGCTCGACGCCGGCCGGCTGCCCGGCGGGCGCGGCCATGGCGAGCCGCTGCGGCTGATGATCGACCTCGACGACACCCAGGATATCGTCGCCCTGTTCGTCCACGCGCCGGGCCGCAAGCTCCTGGTGGCGGCGAGCGACGGGCGCGGCTTCATCGTCGCCGAGGACGAGGTGGTGGCGATGACTCGCAAGGGCAAGCAGGCGCTCAATGTCAAGAGCCCCGACGAGGCGGCCTGCTGCGTGCCGGCCGAAGGCGACCATGTCGCGGTCGTCGGCGACAACCGCAAGCTCCTGATCTTCCCGCGCGCCGAGCTGCCGGAGATGCCGCGCGGCAAGGGCGTGCGGCTGCAGCGCTACCGGCAGGGCGGCCTCTCCGACGCCAGGGTCTTCGCCATGGCCGACGGCCTGACCTGGCAGGATTCCGCCGGCCGCACCTGGACGGTCAAGCAGGCCGAGCTTGCCGACTGGATCGGCACCCGTGCCCAGGCCGGCCGGCTGCCGCCCAAGGGTTTTCCCAGGCGCAACAAATTCGCCTGACGCCTGAATCGCGTTCCTGCCCCTTCGAAGTCCCCGCTTGTCAGATTTCTCAATCTTACGAATAATGGATTTGCAGAGGTTCGCGGCGGGTTCGGTTCCCGTCGCAGGTAAGCGAGGTAGATGCACATGACGGTCGCGGGATTCACCGAAGATCTGGCAAAGACATGGCGCGCTGACGGTGTCGTCTGCCTGCGCGGCGTCTTCGCCCCGGAGTGGATCGAGCTTCTGCGCCAGGGCGCGGAGCAATCGGTCGCCGCGCCCGGGCGCGCTCGCCAAGGACTATGCCAGGGACGGCAAGGGCAAATTCTTCACCGACCACGACATGTATCTGCGCAACGACCCCATCCGCCGCTTCGTCTTCGAGTCGCCGGCGGGCGAGATCGCCGCTCGTCTCATGGGCGCCCGCAAGGTGAACCTGGTCGACGACCATCTCCTGATCAAGGAGCCGAAGACCAGCAATCCGACCTATTGGCACCAGGACCAGCCCTAC
>JAUYJB010000003.1 GCA_030688605.1 Hyphomicrobiales bacterium | reverse complement strand
GACAACCTTGATGATCCCGCCGCCGGCCGCCGCTGGCGCAGAAGGCGTCGTTGTCGCCTGGCCCATGGCCGGCGGCGCGCCAAGTACGCTCGAATCCGTCCCGGGCCCGTACCCGGCATTGGAATGCAGGGCTGCGTTGGCGGCCGGAGTCATCACGCGCACTCCCGGTGCTTCGGCAGGGCGCGCCGTTGTAGTTGGGGCCTCGCTCGGGCGCGCAGTCGTGGCGGCAGGCACAGCCGCTGGAGCGGCATTTCCAGTCCCGAAATACCCGCGTCCAACGTCCGCAAGCGTGCCACCGACCGCGCCGGCGCCAGTCATCGCGCTGCGCCCAATGATCCCAGCCGAATCTCCCAAGTTTCGCGCAGCCCCGGCAGCAACATCTACAACAGGACCGACTTGCGCCCCGACCTGCCTGTTGAGCGTTTCTCCAAACCGCTGCCCAAGTGGCATGTTGTTGTTCGACGCAGCCGGGACGATAGGCGCAAGCGGCGTGGCAGCCAAAGCTGAAGGCGAAAGTCCCCTTCTCGCCATGATCCCGATGCTGTCCAGCACCCCGGGCGCCGCAGCGTTTGGATTCAGGAGAGAAGGCGCTGCATTGAACCCGAGCGCGCGCTTCCTTTTCTTGTTCTCGCCGATGGTGGTGTAATCGAGTGTCCCTGCCATGTCGTTCTCCTTACTTCGGCTTCGTCAGAGGCCGCGAAAACGCCGCCGCGTCGGGACGGCGATTGATGAGCGCTCGAAGCTGATCCTGCTGGCGCGAGGTCATCGGGCGAGGCGCCGTAACGCCCTGCGTGACGTACTCCGTCGGCGCGGACGAGATCGCGGCCACACGACGCAGCCCGCCTTCCTCGCCATCGTCCAGCCGTTTGATTGCGAGAGCGCTCTGCATGCTGATTCCGCTTCCGGCCATGGTGGTCTCCTATTGCTGCTGCGCGACGATCGCCGACAACGTGTTTATGCTGTTCACCGCCGCACTCACAATCGCCGTGTAATATTGCCCCGCCGCCTGACCGGCTTCGACGCGAAGCTTGAGCGATTCGAGCAGTACGTCAAGTTCATTTTTTGCCTGAGTCAACTTGATGTTCGCGTTCGCAATGTTGCGCCTCATTTCCAGTTCCTTCTCGCTCAAGTCCAGCCGGATCGCTTCGCCGATCGCTCCGGCCTCGGCGCTCGCGCCTTGAACCTGCGCGCCGTACACCCGCGTCTTGGCGTCGATGGTCTGCGCCTGGGCGTCGATGTTGGTCTTGTACACGTCAGCCTCGGTCTTGTACTCCTCCAGCCCCTGATTGGCGACTTCGATCTGCCCTTTCAGGCGCGCGATCAGAATGTCAGCGCGTACCTTGGCGGCCTCGACCGTCGCGGTATACGCACGCGCCTCGGCTGCGAACGCTTCCGTCCTGGCGGTCTGCCCTTTGACCCCGGACTCGTACATATTGAACTCGGCCACTTTCGCCTGAACTTCAGCCGTGAATGCAGAGATCAGTTCGTGGAACGCCTCGAGGCGCAATTTCTGGATTCCAGCCGCGATCTGCGCACCTTCCAGTTGGCCCTTCCAGAGATTGATGATCTGTTCGACGCCGTGCCATTGGGCCTTGAATACCTCGATGTACGTGCGCTGAATGTCGTTTTCGACTCGCGTGCCTTCCATCTGGACGCGCGCACGTTCCAGTTGGAGCGCGACCGCCCGTATTCTTGACTCCAGTATCGACGCTGCGGTTTTGTCGGATTCCAGTTGAGCATTGAAGCGCGCGACCTGCGCATCGTATATTTTCAGTGCCGCCTCTAGCGTGGCCTTCGCCGCGTTCAGCGTGCGCTCCATCATGCTGTTGTGGTAGCCGATGAGGATCTGTTCGAGGGCTTTCGTCTGCTCGATCGTGAACTGCCTGTTCTGCACGTACAGGTCGGCGCGCTTCAGGGCGATGTCCCGATTGATCGTGGACACCTTGTTTTGCAGGTCCTGCTCGGCACGCTGCAGCACCACGGTCAAATCCCCTGGTGGATAGGGGAACCCACGCGCCGCGGCGCCGGCGATCAGCGCCTCGGTCTGCTGCATCGCCGATTCCAGTTCGCGCGAGCGGGCACGGTCGAACAGCGCCGACTCGTCCCATGGCTCGATGCCGTAGCCGCCGTTCTGCAGGTTGTCCAGCAGCTTCGCCTGAAGCTCGTCCAGCAGCGCCGAGCTGTAGAGCTGTTCATAGAACGTGAAGTTGTTCGTCGGCACCACTAGGTCATCCACGGAACGCGAGGCCGACAGTTCCGGGATTGTTATCCCTTCGACCTCATGGAACGTGATCCCGGTCAAAATGAGCGGGGTTACAGATGGTAGTGTCGGTGACGGAGGAATCACTGGATCGGTAATCTCCGGCTCATTCGGCTTACTTGGCAACGCGCTCGAAGGAATGGCCGGCATTTCCAGCACTGGAGCAGTGGCCGTGAACTCCGGCACAACGACGTCATCCAAGGGGTCGATGGTGCCGGGGGTGAACGTCGGCGCCACGGCCGCAATGTCCTCTATGCTGATCGCGGCCGGGAACAGGCTGCGCAACAGCGTCAGCGTCCTCTCAGCGCTGCTTTTGTCATACCCGGCGTCCGGGATCTCCAGTAAATTCGCCGTGTAGTAGGTATGCGCTTCCGCCAGAAAAGCTAGCTTGGCAAGGAAGGTGTCAGCGGTGGAGACGGTCGATACCGCAA
>JAUYJB010000002.1 GCA_030688605.1 Hyphomicrobiales bacterium | reverse complement strand
CGCCCGGCACGTTCCGCGACAATCCGTTCGGCCTCGACGCGGAATATCGCCTCAAGTTCGACGGCGTTCTCTCCGGTCACCCCAGCCTTGGCCATCGATCCCCGATAGCGCGCAACCAGCGCCTCGACACTGATTTCCGGGACCGACACCGCCGGAGCGATATCGTCGGCAATGTCCGGTGCGGCCTGACGATTGATCGCCTCGATTTCGTCCGCCACGGCTTCAATGCGTTGCGCGTCGATAGCCTCGGCGGCTGGCGGCTCGCCCCGACCCTCGCCACGAAGCGTAGCCCGCTCTTCCGGACTGAGCGACGGAACGGCCGACTCGTCCCCGGCCACCCTTGCCGCAACCGCCTCGCCACGAAGTGTAGCGCGCTCTTCGGAGCTGAGTCGTGGGATGACGGACGAATCGTCCGCCGCGACCGCCGCACCACGCATCGGCTCGACAAACCGGCCCTCGACCGGCGTAGGCGGGATACGCTCGCCCGTAACGGCGCGCTCCACCGCCCGCCGCCCGGCATCCCCGGCCCGCGATGCCGTCTCTCGCGCCGCCTGACGCCGCGCAGGGGCGGTAATCGCCTCGATGCCGGTCTGTACCGCACCCGGCAATGCCACGCCTAGAGCCGCCGCCAGGGCCGTCTGGGATGGCGAATATTGCTCCTGTAGCCCGGCCTTGATGCGAAGCGCCTGTACCACCGGATCGATGGCGACGTTGATCGCAGCACCGGAAGCCCCGGCCCGCAGGATGCGCGTCAGCGCGCTCGCCCCGCCGGTCACCAGTCTGGTCGGCAGCGCCGTGAAGGTCTCCGGGGACAACGCAGCGCCGGCAAGATGCGCAGCCACCGCAACGGTTGTCTCGGTCAACCCGCGCGCCGGGCGCATTGCGTTGTATCGGGCTTCCGCCTCGTGGATGCGTTTCCCCCGCAGGTAGTCCTCAACGTCTCCCGGATTGGTGAAGTCGACCTCGTCCTGATCGCGGTCGAAAACGACTGCTTCACCGGCGCCCAATATCGACATGCGGCGCCCGGCCTCGAAATCGATATTCCACCGCTCGCTCAGCGACCTCGCCTCGCCGAATCGCGGCGCGCTCAGTTGCGGCGTCCGCAGGAGCATCTCCTGATACGGATTCCGGCCGCTCGCCTGCGTATGGCTTGGCGCGGCCAGTTTTCCTGTTGGCAGAAGCGGGCTACCTTCGGGCATTCCGAGCCTCCGCCGGTACCTGGGCCTCGCCGTACACTGCGATGAAGTCGGGCAGGCTTTCCGGGAACTCTCTCAGGAACTGCAATGCCGTCATGTCGGGGACCGGATGGAGGGTTCGTCCGCCGCCCATCAATTCGTCGATCGCAATGCGCTGACCGGCCTGAAAGTTCGGATCGCCGCGCAGCATCTGGAAGATCGGATCGGTCTGCCCGGACAGCGTATCGGCGGCGTCTTCCATCGCCCCGGTTTCCGTTGCCTCGTCCAGCGCGGAGACCGTGGCTTGATCGACACCCTGCCCGTCGACAATCTGGCGAATGATGCGGGATGCGTAGAATGCCTTGTCTTCGCTCTTGACGAACTCGCGCACCACCTGCCGCAAGGCTTCGTCGGCGTAGTCACCGAAGGTTTCCTCGATGCCGGCCACCATCTGATCGAAGCGGCTGTACCATTCGTCTTCGCTCGCGGTGCGGATCGGCGCGGCGATGCGCTTGGCCTCATCACTGGTCAGGACCGATGCAAGGTCTTCCTGAATGCCGATGCGCGATTGTGCCGCGAGCCTCGCTTTCATCAACGCGGCCCACGATTCCGCCGGCTTGGCCTGATCGAAGGCTTCCGCCGCCTGTTTCACCTCGGCCAACTCGGCGACGCTCAGCGCCGGATCGTCGTTGCGCAGTTTGACGATGCGATTGGCTTCCTTCTCGACTTGGTCATGCAGCTTTTCGGCGCGCGCAAACCCGACCTCGCTCGGCCTCGGTTCCAGCACGTCGACTCTTCCGGGTATCTCGTCGGACGGCATCTCGGCCATGTCGCTGACCGCGTCGTAATAGGCGCTGGCGTCCTCACGTTTCTCCCGCCACGTATCGATCTCGTCCTCATCCAAGGCGGCGCGCACCTGCTCGAAATCTACGTCGAGCGGCTGGCCGCTTGCCCGGATCGAGGCTTCGTCGTCGTTCATCAAGGTGCGGTAGGCCGCGCGCTGACTGCCGCGCGCCGACGCCACCCGCTTGCTGAGCGTGATCGCCGAATCAAGCGGCAGCCCGGCGGCATTCGACGCGATCTCGCGGCCTTCCAGCGCCCCACCGGCCGCGTTCATGCCCTGCTGCATCTTGCGCTTCGCCCATGCAAGGACGTTGGCGGCCGTCATGCCCTTCAGGTGCGGATTGGCGGCGATGACCTGTGGCGTCAGGATTTCCGAAAGCTTCGTATCGGCATCGGACCTGAGCACCCGAATGGCGTCGCCCGACCCGAGAAAATGCGCGAGATAGACTTCCGCCGGAGTCGGTTCCGAACCAAGCGCCCGGCGGAGACTGGCCGCATTCGCGGAGATGAGCGCCATCCCGCCTCGGGCCTGATCCTCGACGGTCGCCGTGCCTGCGTCTGCCGGAAGCCCGAACTCCCGCGCCGTCCCGGCCGTGAACTGGAAAATGCCCGACGCCGTCGATTTCTGATTGTCCGCCTTCGGATCGAGGCCGCTTTCGATTTGTGCGATGGCCAATGCGACGGCCGGGTCGACGCCTTCCTCCTTCGCCACATCGATGATGGTACGCGCTACTTCCCCTGCCCCCTCGCCGGCAAAGCCGGTCTCGCGATCGATAATCGCCTGCGCCTGATCGTACTCGCCTCTGGCAAGATGCCCCTCGACGACCATGGTGATCGTCGTTGCTCTTACGCCGTCACGAAAGGCTTTGGCCTTGTCGGGTGCCAGAAAACCGGAGACGCTGTCGGCGACCGCGTTGGCCCGTTCCAGTCCGCCTGAGAGATTGCCACTCCCCGCGGCGCTCCGCGCGATCTCCTGAACGTTTTCCTCGGCCGACGACAGAAGCAGGGAAACACGCTGATTGTGCGCGGTCAGCGTCGCCCGTCGCGCCGACGATATCCGCACGTCGCGGGACACGCTCCCGGCCCGCTCGATACCTTCCGGGCTCGGACTGAACTTTCCCGACTTGACGAGCTGGTCGATAACCTCGGCTTCGGTCTTGGCAAGACGCTCGTCAAGAATGGTCGCGAACCTGGGATCTCCGGCTTCCGGGCTATTCAGAGCCTCCGCTTCGATCTCGGCGGCGCGCTTGCCGTATTCGAGATGGAAGGTATCGGCGAACACGTCGTCTTCGGCGCGCTTGCGCTTTTCGTGAAGCTCAAGACCGATTCCGGCGACCACGCCCATGTCGCGGCTGAAGCCCTGAAGTGCAGAACCACGGGCGTCCTCGACAAAGGCCGGGATGGCGCGCGCGCCGGGCGCCGTGCGGACGCCGGGACGCGGGATATCGGCCGGACCGAGTTGCGGACCCTTAGCCAAACTGCACCCCCAGCGTGCTCAGCGTATCGCCGAACCCGGCAAACCCCTTTGCCGCCTGTCCGATGCTTGCGATGGTCCCCGCCTTTCGCGTCAGTCCGGCATTGATGCGCGATGTCTTGGCGCGGCGGGTCAGAAGCGTGCCTTCCTGTCTGAGTGTCGCCGCCTTGGAACGGCCGGTATGCAAGACACGTTGAACGCCGAGTTCGATTTCGGCGAGCGCCGCCTGATCGACCAGTATCGGCGAGCCTTCCAGTGTAAACCCGGACCCGGCCATGACGGCCCGCGATGCCGCGACCCGCGCCGATTGCGCACGGCGAAAATCGACGGCATCGCCCTCGGCAGTCTCCATTTCGGCGACCGCTTCCTGTTCCGCCACCTTGGCGTTGAACAGATCGACCGCCGCCTTTTCCTCATCCTGACGCGCCGACGTTTCGGCTTCGAGCTGCGTTCCGGCGATACCGGAGACAAGGCTGATGCCCTGTGCGACGAGTGTGAGCGCGGGCAAAAACGACATCTGGTCATCCACCCCGATAAAGAACCCATTCGGCCGCGCCGCGACCGTCCGGAAACCAGAACGGCTTGAACGCCGTCTCGATCTCAAAGCCGAGCATGGCGGTCCAGCGCATGGCCGGAGCAAATGCCGGATCGACATAGGCTTCGATGCGCGGATAGGACTGGGCACGAAGCACCGCGCTCACCGCCCTGTGCAGCCCGGCAAAGCGCCGCGTCTCGCCTTGCTGAAGCAAGGCCCACGTCACCGCCCGCCATTCGTGAACCGGAATGATGCCGGCGCAACCGACCAGATCGTCCCCGGACCAGAACGAATAGTGCGCACCCAATTGTATCGCCGTGGCCAGTTGTCCGCGGTCGACCAGCGGGACCAGGTATTCCTGCCCGCCAAAATTCTTCAGCCGATCGAGGTCTTCGACGCGGAATTCTTCAGTCCTCATGCGGCGCGCGAGGGCTGCCTGTCGAGGGTATTGACTATCGGCGCGAGGCCGAGCAACGTGAACGGCAGCGGCGCGTTGCCTTCGCAGTAAAGCCGCGCATCGCCGGAGTAAGCCCCGTCGGTTTTGGCGCCGGTTTCTCCGGTGTAGAGCGCAATGGCGGCGTTCGGATCGGCAATCGCCGGCAGTATCTTGATGTCGTAGAGGGTGTGCTGGCGGCGGCCGAGTTCGTCGTAGTCGACGGTGGTGATCTTGAACGGCCCGCAATCGAGAAGGACTACACCAATGCCGGTGATGATCTTGACCTTGTTGACCGATGTCCCTGCCCTTGCCCCGACCGCGATCTTCAGGCTCTCGTAGGAATGCGTGTAGCCGAGGCCGACATGAACCTTGGACGCCGCCGTGGTCAGCGTGATCGCGCCGGAGGCAACCGTCTTGTCTGCAATCACCTTGCCGTCGGCAAGCACCTTCACCGTCTCGCCTTCCAGATGATCGAGGCCGCTGATTGTGGTCGCCGCCGCACCGTCGTAGGTCAGCCCCGAATCGACGTAGAAGGCGTCCTGCTGCGCCGCCAGCACCGCCGTCTTCCACAAGGCTTCGGTCGTGTAGTCCTCGCGTAGTGGCCCTTCAAGCGTCTTTTCCATGAACTCGACGTAACGGACGGTACCACCGTCAACAGTGCGCTTGACGATCATCCACAGTTCGTCGCGCTCGTCCGAATCGTACTGCTGATTGGCGTCCTCGGCGCCCGGAATAACCGCCAGCGATTCGACGACCGCATCTCCGGAACCGAACGTCCCGCCGATGATCGATTGCGTCCAGCCGAGAACGTCGTGCTGGCGATTGTAGGACAGCGCCGCCAAGCGTCCGTCATCGCGCCGGCACCAGATGATCGAATAGGGCCTGCGCTGGAACGCCATCTCCGCAACCGGAGAACGGAAAATGTGATCGGCCAGCATCGTCAGGTCGGTCGCGACGAACGAGTTGTCGTCGAATTTGAATCCTACGTCGTAGACCTCGCGGCGCGAGCGGTCGGCGAAGATCGTGATCTGGTTGACCGAGACATGGCGAAGATCGGCGGCGGAGATCGCCGTGTGCTGCTTCGCCGACATATCGAGTGGCGTCACCACCGGGCCGGACGATTCGACCACCCATTCGCCGCCCGCTGTTCCGACCAATAGTTGCCGCTGGCCGTTCATCCAGACAACCGGATCGATCTGCACCGACTCGATGGTCTTGTCGATGGCGTCGTCGTCCTCGATCGTCGCTGCCCCATCCGAAAAACTGTCCGGCCGCATGTTCTGCGGCAAGCCGGATTGCGACAGCCACAACGACTGCGGCTTGGCCGGGGTATTGGCCAGCACCGCCCGGCCATCGAACCAGCCCATCACCTTCGGGTAGTCCTGATCGCCGCCCCACGCACCGAGTTTCCAGTCTTCGGTCGGCGCTGTAGAGGCAAGATCACGCAGCACCAGCATTTCGACTTCGTCGGTGCCAACGAATTCGGTGATGACGCCGTAGCCTGGCTCGCGCCCGGCCCACGTCATCCGCAAGAGCCTGCCTACATCGGCCGATGTGAACGGTGCAAAGCCATGCGCGGTCACGGTAACCGCGCCGGTTTTTGCCGTTGCCTGAAGCAGATGCGCCGCCTGATCGTAAACCAGACAGCCGCCGACCGCGGCGCGGTTCTGGTCGTACTCGTCGTAGGTGAATTCGATGTGCAATGCCGAGGCGGTCGTGGTGAAGACCAGCGAAGTCCACCCCGGCAACAGGGTCGTATCGATGTAGGCGTCGCTCGCCGGCGCCGTTCCGAACCGGACCTCGACCGGGCCGGCGGCGATAATCAGAATGTGCGCGACATGCAGCGCGTCACTGGTCGTCACCGCCGATGTTCTCAGTCTGGCATTGCCGCTGCCCGCCGACGTTCCTGGATCAAGCTCGGCGAAGCTGCCGACGTTGCTGTGCTCGACATAGGCATCGCCGGCAGAGGCGTCCGACCAGTCCTTCATGCCGTTCAGAAACAGCGGGTTTGGAATCCGCTGGACGGCATCGAAGTCATGGCCGTTGTTGGTGGAAAGGTACGGCCCGTCGGTAAAGAATGCCTCGGTGATCGACCACGAGCGATGCCCCCGCCGTTCCAGCCGGCGCGGGCTGTAGTCCGGATGCAGCAGGTAGACCACGTCGGCCGCCTGAAACGAACGCAGTTCGGCAAGATCGGCTTCGGCGTATGGCGACACCACCTCCATCGGCGCATTGTCGATGAAAGCGACGTTGTCGATGTAGATGCTCTGCGGCGGCGAATTCTGGTTGCGGAACTGGACGTAGAAGGTCGTCGCGCCGGGAGTGAACTCGATGGAGTGCTCGCCGGCCCCCAGCAGCACTTCGGAAAGCACATCGGCGGCCAATGACGAAGACCCGACCTGAAACCCGACCTTGGCATCGCCCCGGCTGGCGACCTTGAACTTCAGCACATGCACATTGCTGATGTTCCCAGCCGCGACCGTCACCTCGTCTTCGGCCCACGAGATGTCATCGGAACCGAGTGAAATCCCGAATGCGATATTCCTGACGACGCCCCAGCCGTTGGTGGTGGTGTTGTTGGTATAGCCGGTGGCGTCGACCGTCGCCGCATCGTCGCCGGCCTTCCAGTAAAAAGCGTAGCCGCTCGGAGTATTGGCGGCCGAGGCCCGAATGCGATCGGTCGCACTTGAATTGAAGACGTGAATCGAGATGACGAGCGCCCGGCTGGCGTCGTGCTCGAAAGCAATCTCGTCGGTCGTCACCGCCGTGCCGGCCGATATGGTGCCGCCCTCCGCCGTACCGCCGTTAAAGGTCACCTGCGTCGGGGTCGAGGCGAAGTCGTAGGGATCGCCGGATACCGCCTGTTCGCCGACGTAGACTTTCGTGATCCGCAATGCTTCCGAATTGCTGGCGCGAAGCGTCAGCCGGATAACCGATGAATTCTCGGTGATGACGCTGGCCGGAAGCACCAGCCGGATCGTCCGGTTGGCCCAACTGTTGCTGTCAACCGTCAACGACGGCGCAATGCTTTCCGTCCCGTCATCGCGGCCAAGCCGCATCCTTCCGCCTTCGTCGGTGTCGTGCTGGATCAGGCCGTTACCGGTCGATCGGTCGTCCCATCCGGTGATGTTCGCGGCGAACGTTCCGTTCGCGATTGCCGCATTGGTATCGTCGACTTCGATCCTGCCCTGCCGGCGATAGACGCGGGCATAGGCGTCGCCGAATTCCAGGGTGTAGGAATCGTCCTGCGAATAGCTGAACGGCAGCAGGACGGTTTCCTTGCTCGAATCCTTGACCTCGGCGACAAAGCGGGTGCCGGGCCTGCGCGTCACTCCGCCCTGCGGAAACAGGATCAGATTGCGGAGACGCTTGGCAGCGTTTGGCGTCCGGTCAAAATCCGTCCGTGCTTCCATCCGCGGCGAGAACTCGCCGCTGTTTATGCTTGCAAAAAATGGGTTCGCAGCCGCCACGGATAACCCCTAATTCCCGAGCAGCGACTTGTAGCCCTGCTGACCGAGCGTGGCGGTCAGCGCCTCCGTCCCGATCCGCGACGTTCCACCGACCGGAGAGACCGAAACACCGCCGGCCCCTCCGGACGACGGCCGGACGGAAAAGCCGGGCACCGAACCGAGCGTGCGCCTGCGGGGAATCGGCCGGTTGGTGACCTTGGCCGGATCGCGCCCCGTCGGCTGCTTGGCCGTGGCCAGAACGCCTGTCCGGCGGGTCGAACCGCCGAAGATGTTGCCGATGAAGTCGAGAACGAACGCCATCTATCAGGCTCGCGATACGTCAGGATGTCTGCTGGTCGACCATGAACCTTCCGCCATTTGCTCGGGCCAATCTTCAAGACCATCAATTGCCTTGGCCCGCGCCAGCTTGCGGTGAAACGCGCGGTCGGTCAGTTCGGCGAGCGACGCCGACAGACCCAAGGCAGCGCCCATGTCGCGCGCCAACTGGAAGGCCAGCACGTCACGGAACGCCGCGCTCCACACGTTCACATCGTCGAGATCGAAGACGTAGCGAATGTAAATCTGGTTGGAGTTGGTCAGCAGAACGCGGTCGTCGCCTTCCTGGTATTCAAGGCGATAGGGAACGCTCGCCTCGTCGTCGTCATGCGGGTGGACGCTGACCATGCGGATGAAGTCGTCCGGCAGCGGATAGGCGTAGTCGTAGCCGAAGGTCGGATCGGTGGCGGAGGCGGTGAGCTGCGCCCGCTTGATGGCGAAGTTCCATGTGTGCAGGTTGAGGCAGTCGCGCCGCACCTCGGGGAACAGGTCGCGCGCCACCTGCGCTTCCTTGGTCGTATCGCTGGCAAGGTTGGTGAGCCGCGTCGCGCCGATTCTCCGGAGCGCCAGGTTGACGATATCGGTGTTCGTTGCCATGGCCGCCTCCCGTACTTACGGCTTCAGGCCGCGACCTTGCCGCCGACGATGTAGGCTTCCGCCGCCGCCTTGGTCGGGAAGTCGGCGACCACCACATCCCCTGCGGAATCGATGACGTTGAACTTGCCGCCGAAGGCGCGCTTGACCGCGAGTCCGGCAATTCCGGTGACGCCGCGGTCCATCTCCCGCTTGCGGAATTCCTCCGCCTGTTGCCGGTCGCCGAATTGCTCGATGACATTCCCGGCCCGGTCGCGGACCTCGAAGTTGTTGTTACCGACCGTGACGATGTCGAGTTCGACCAGAGGCGCACCGATTGGAATCGGCTTGGCAGCGGGAACCGTCGTGGTCTCGCCGACACGGATCGCCTCCAGAAACTTGCCCTTGGCGACGATGCGGTACGTGGCGACTTCCTTCAGCCGGCGCCAGTCGTTGCCGACGCGCTCGAAGGAACAGACGATGACCTGATCGCCGGGGTGCATGGAACCGTGGGCGCCGTGCAGCGCCAGTCCGGGATCTTCCTCGATCTCGGAAAGCGGAACAGGAATGCGGGCCTCGTAGTGCTGCGAGAACGGCATGCCTTCCGACATGCAGATATCGCCCGTGGGAATACGGTACATCGATTGCTCCGGGTGTTGAGGAAATGAAAGGACGCTCAGAGGCGGCCGGTGTCTTCGAGGCGTTCGAGTGCGGCGCGGAAGATTTTTCGCGGTTCGATCAGGTCGATCGGCGACATAGTGACCTTGTGCGCCTTCTCGTTGATGCGCGTAGCGAAGTGTTCGACGGCATCGGCAATGGGAATATCCGCCCCGGTGAAGTCGAGAAGGCGCGCGATCTCATCGCGGTCCTGCGCAAACAGCCGATCGGACGATACTTCGAGATAGCGATCCGGGCCGACAACCCGACCGACTGCCTGAGAAAAGACTTCGGTGAAACGGATGTACCAGGCGATGCAGGCGGGCAGATCGTCGTCTGTCATGTAGAACCGGAACTCCGGAGAGAAGGTGGAGTGCATCGGCCGAAGCTGACTCCCTCCCCACTGGTTCTTGGTGAAGAACGATTTGAAGACCGCGTCCGCGTCGCGATGGATATGGACGAACTTCGACTCCTTGTGGATAGCCGCAAAGACCGGGGCGAAGATCGTGTCGAGATGGTTGAGACCGATCATCGGCCTGTTGCAGGACATCGCGCCAAGCCATTCTGCGGCGCGCGTTGCTGACCATAGCAACGCAGTCCTGTCGCCATCGAACCGCCCGGCCATCAGGCGACTCATCATTTCCCATCGCGTCGATGAGGACAGAAGCCACCAATAGGTGTGATACGGGATCAGCCCGGATCGCGCGAAGAGATGCAGTAGCGAAACGGTCCCGCAGCGACCGGTCGACAACACGAGCACATGCGGCAAGTCGCGGACGATATTCTTCGAGTGATGAAGCGGATCGAAGCCTTCAATGAACGCCCGGATATTTCGCTCCAGCAGTTCTCCATCGATGAGCGGCGGCGTCATGCCCCAACGCCCCAGCGACTCGGCGGATGTCTCAGGCAGGACGAACGAGACGACGCAATCCTCGGTCGGTGCTACCGTCGTCACCAGCCCACTGGCGCGGCCGACGTTGTGTCGAAGGACAGACAGGTCCGGACTGACGGACAACTCGACGGGTAGAAACCCGTCGGCTCGGACGTAGGCCGCGCGCGCCTCGTCCACCCGACCGGCTTGAGCATGCTGCCAGCCATCCACAACAGCGCTGATCAGGCTGTCGGCTTCCTCCCCGATCCGGTCTGGAACGACGGACAGTGTCTCTAAGGAGCCAGATAGTCGGAGACCCACTGCTGCTCCTCCCATTTTGCCTCCGCCCGAACGATGTCCTGACTGAGACGCGCGGACGTATCCATCAAGCCGTCCAGTTCGCGATGTAGTTCCTTCATGCGCTGCTCCGCATCGAAACCCGACTGGAGCGATTGTTCGATAAGGCCCAACATCGCCTTGTTCTGCGCGATCATCGTGCGGGTGACCCGCAACGAATTCTCCAAGGTGGTCATGTCGCCTCTGGTCGCCTTCTGGCGAACCGCCAGCTTGCAAAGCAGAGGATCGTCCTGCCACAGCGGGTAGGGGACTGGCTCGTAAGCCAGTCCTCCAGAAGCCAGCCGTGTCACCCCGACGCCAAGGACGCGCGCCACGTCGATGAAATGGCGGAAGCCAGATCTTTGCTGGCGATATTCCGTGCCGTACTCCATCTCGACGCCGAAGATCGCGATCTCGCACGCGCCGGGGGTCGCCACCGTTCCCTCCGGGACCATTTCATCCAGGGCGAGCGCCATCATCCATGCGAAGGATGAAGTCATGAAAAACGTGCCGAACCGGTCGACGATGCGCTGATAGGGATACTGCGTGACGTTCGGAGCAAGGTCCGGCTCCGGATAGAGCATGACCAGTTCGGGAATGTTGTGGGCGAAGCCCTTCAGTGTTGCCCGCCACGTCGCCGCCCACTGTTGCTCTTCCCCGTCGAGCCGGTGCATTTCGAACCATCGATCGGCACGGGTGACATGGGCGGCGCGAGCACTGACTCCCCAGATTTGCCAATCTTCCTCAGCGAAAGGTGCATGAACTCCAGAGCCAGAAGTGCCGATAAGGGCAATGCGCCGTTTCGCCATGAAACCTCTCTCCGTCAATATTCAAAAGCAGAAAGGCTCGCGGAGCCGAAGCCCCGCGAGCCCGTCATCACTAGGAGCCGGCGAGCACGACGCTCGCACCGGCGCCGGCCGAAGCGGACGCACCCGTCGCCGAAAACTCCAGCGCACGAATACGCCAGCGAGAAGTCGAGGTTCCCACGACGTGGAAGCCCTCGCCCTCGCGGGCCAGCCGGATACGCCGGTTGCCAACGGCGTCGTAGGTGACGCCAGTGCCGCCACCCAAGCCAACGCTGATGTCGGACGCGCACGCGCCGGCATCGAAGTTGAACGCCTGCGTACCGGAATCCACCTTGCGCACCAGTACCTCGGCGCCGGGATACGGCGTCGGAAGCACGTTGCGCGTGGCGGTAGCGATCGAGGTGCCAACCTCGTACATGCCGACGCTGAGAAGATTCAGCACGCCGGAGGTGCCGGTTGCAAACGTCTGGATCGGCAGATTGCCGCCGGCAAACTGCGTGGTCACCGAGCCCGAAGACACGGATGCTACACGCAGGAACATATTGCCGTCGGTGCACTGGCACCAGATCAGGTCGTCGGCGACGAGGTTCAACCCGTCGTCCGTGTTGTTGAAGTAACCGACTGCGGCGACGGTCGCCATCGCGTCGTCGCCGGCGTCGTAGGTGTACGACAGATCGCCGGGCGCACCCGCGCGCAGATGAAGATTGCTTGCTGTGAAAGCCATGGTTCAATCTCCTTTCTACGACGCTGCCGTCGGCAACGTGGTGGTATCGTCGAGCGTCAGTTCGAAGACGCCGGTGTCGTCGATGAGACAAGCACCGCCACTCATCATGTGGTTGACGAAGTGCGCGGCCCGGTCACCGTGCCAGGTGATGTCGGCAGCCACCGCCTGATTCTCGGCGGCGTTGCCGGCATGCGCCCCGGTGGCGTATCCGATCGCGTTCTTGTGCCACGCGAACCCCTTGGTCGATGCAGCGTTGAAGTTCGGGAGTCCGGTGTGGCTGGTCCACAGCGTGTTCATCCAGCGCCGCCAAGTGAAGCCCGGAACGCCCTGTTCGAAGGGCTGGTTGTCCGGCCGCACATAGTCGGCATTGGCGAAGGCAGGAACCTTCATCGCCGCCGCATACGCAAACGGCGTAAGGGCGACGAACCGCTGTCCGTCGTTCGGGACATCGGTTTCGTCGAGCGCTGCGATCGACAGAAGCAGCGAGTTCTCGACGGTATGGACCGAGGTGAACGTCCAGCTCACCGCTGTCTGGGTGGTAGCGTCCAGAGCGGTGATGATCTGCGAGTCCACCTTGCGGCCAAGCGCCCAAGCACCGCCTTGCGCGATAGCCATGCGCTCGTCGATGTTGACCTTGGCCTCGTCGAGCTTGTCGACCCAATCGCCGGCGTAGAAGTCGGCGAGGGTACACTCGATCGCGGTGTGGTCCTGGTTCATCGGAGTGATGACGCCGTGACGCGCCTTCACCGTGGCAGTCCCCTTCCCGATCTTCTGGAAGGTTGTCGAACTGCCCTTGACGTTGTCCTTGGTCCGGACTGCGGGACGAAGGTAACCACCCTGTCTTTGAAAGACATCGTGGACCAAGTCCTCGTATTGCCGGACAAAGGCTTCCGTAATGGTCGTAGCCATTTAACGGGATTCCTTGTCAAACGAGTTGAGAGGAAACCCGCATTGAGTAGCCATCGGCGCGACACCTTGGCGTAGCCGCGTGAAGCGGGGGCCGGTGCCGTGACGACAGGGTCTTTGCGAAGGTCGTGTGATGCGACGGCTCGTGTCCGGGGCTCTTTCGAGGTAGCCGGGACGATCCGAAGATTGCGCCCGCCTTTTCGGGGCAGGCGAATTCTTTGAGGCTGAGAGTCAGGCAGCTCGCGTCTGCGAACCGATGATCGGCGCACGGCCGTAAGCGGCCTCGTACAGTTCCGTGAGCTTCTTCTGGTGAGCCGGGTCTTTGTAGCCGGCCGATCCCACCGGAACCGTGCGGTTCAGTTCGGCGATCTGATCCCGGATCGACGCTTTTTCGTCCGCGGTCGAGCCGATCATGAGGTCGCCTTCGTCGGTACGTCGGCCGATGGTCGCGAGGAAGCGGACGATCGCCGGATGATCGCCGAGCATGCCGCCGTCCTTGATTTGGGTCGACGACAGGAACGTCTTGAAATCTTCCCCGCCGAGGACTTCGGCGGCGCGGTTGGCGAGGTTCAGGTGCGGCTCGTAGTCGGCGCCCCATTCCTTCTTGAGCGCCGTCACCGCGTCTTCCTGGGCCTTGGTGATCTCCTGCACGGCGACGGTCTGAAGATCGTGCGACTTCTGGAGGAATTCGCCGATGAGGCCGTTCAGGGCCGCCGCCGGGACACCATTGGCATGGGCGATGGGCAGGACCATGTCGATGATCTGCTGGTCGGCGTCGGTGGCCTCCATGCCGTCCGGAAGCTCGATCTTGTAGTCCTCCGGCTTGTCGGGGACGCCGAGGGCCTTGCGGTACTTGGCCTTGTCCTCGTCGGAGGCGTCCGGACCGGGGAGCTTGATGCGCAGCGAGACCTCATCGCGAAGCTTGAGCGTGGTCTGGACCAGATCGCCGGGCGAGGTGAAGCGCTTGGCGTATTCGGCCAGCTTGGCATCGGCAATGCCGGCCCGCCAATCGACCGGAGCCGTATCGTCTTTCGTCTGCTCACCGGTCTTGTCTTCGGTCTTCTGCTGCTGGCCGGCGTCCTTGCCGTCAGCGTCCGCCTTGTCCTTGCCGGCGTCATCACCGGCCTGCTTGCCGTCGTCCGTCTTCTGGCCACCGTCGTCACTCAACAGGGCAAGGTCGTCCGCCGTCAGTCCGTCTTTTCCTTCGGTACCTTCGTTCTCGCCTGCCATCAGGAATCACCTTTGATGTTGGCCAGAGCGTCCGCCATGGCCTTCCGTTTCTCCATCGCCGCACGCATGCGCGGCTCGTCGCGCTTGATTTTCTCGGCTTCGATCAAGGCGCGCAGGTCGCTTTCGGCCTGCCACTCCTTGTCTTCACCGGTCGCCATCGGTTGCACCATCTTCATTGGGCGTCCTTTCCACGGAAATCGGATCCATGACCACGAAACAGCGCTGTATCTCCGCCATCACCCGGCGCATGCCGGTCTTGAAGGCGAGGGTTCCGGGCTTGTCGGCGTCGGCGAGCGTCGGCGGCGGGTCACACATCACCGCGATCTGCGACAGAACCCTGCGGCCTCGGTCGCTCCCCGCGAACACCGCGATGAAATCCGCCGCTCGGTCCTGTTCGCCGTAGCCGTTCCGTCCGACACGGACCTGGGGCAGGGATTCGAGCAATTCCAGAAGCTCGGACTCGCCGTAACGTTTCCGGCGTGACCCTTTGCGTGACGGCTCAACCTTCGCCTTCGTTCGTTCGCGGTAGCGTTTCTGCCGTTCGGCTGGTGACAGGGCCAAGCGTTATTCCGTTATGAGGGCCGTCACGCCGCCGCTTGCGGCATCATCTCGGCGATGTTGCGCGCCGCCTCGCTGACCGGCTTGGCCGTGGCGAGCGCGGCCTGTTCGGCGGCGGCTTCGGCATTGGCCTGCCGGTTCTTCTTGACTTCGTCCTGCGGCAACAGCCAGCGGGCAGGAACCCCGCCCCACTCCGGCGCATCGCGGACGACGCGGTCGCTGTCGAAGTTGTCCATGATCTCGGGCTTGTGAGCGACCAATGGCGTCAACAGTTCCAGCGAGCGCGACAGGCCAGCGATCTCAAGCTGCTTGCGGGCCTGCTGGATCGGCGACTGGAAGCGGAACGATACTCTCCGGTCGATCATGACATCGGGGCGCTCGGGGAAGGCCCCTGCCCGCTCCATGATGCCGTAGACCCGGTTGACGACTGCGCCGATGTAGTCGGTCTCCAGCCTCCCGAACACCGGGCCGATGGTGCGGATGAACTCTTCCTTGCGCTCAAGGATCTCGGTCGCCGTCATCTGGCGCCCTTCGATCGGCAGGTTGAAGACGTTCTTGAAGAAGGCCGCCTCGACGTTCTTGCGGTAGTCGTTCTGCATTTCCCGGCCGAGAGGGACGTTGGTCGACACCGGGAAGGCCCCGACCGGAGGCTGACCGCCGGAGTCGGACGTGTCGATCACGGTGATGCCACCCGGAAACGTCCTGACCGGCGACAGGACCGCGTCGTTCTGCACCCAGATCGGCGGATCGACCGCGCGCTGGCCCCCGACCAGAAGCGTCTTGCCCATTGCCTGAAGGGTCTGTGAATCGGGCAGCGCCATCATGCCCGGCGAACGGGCGTAGACTTCGCCGGGAGCCGTATCCCAGCGTGGCACGGCGGCCGGGAATTCCTCGAAGCCGGTCTCGGCGACGAGCATCTCGCCCTTGATGTCGAGCACCGCCGAGGCGAACGGCATGTTTTTGACGCCGATCCGCGAGGCGTCCCGGTCCTCACGCGGCAGCACGATCTGCGCGAACGGGAAGCGGGCGTCGGTCTTCGGGCTGGCCAGAGCCTCGCTTACCAGCCGCGACGGTTCCTTGCCGGCCCGGTCGTAAATCGCCTTGGCTTGCCTTGCCGTGTAGGATTCCTCGACGGTGACCGTGTCGATGATCCCGTCCTCGTTCTCGTCGATCGCCACCTGCGCATTGTGGAAGGCGCGGAAGAGAAGCCCGTTCCGAAGCCGGTTCTGCTGTATCCACAACACGCCCCAGCCGAAGCAGGCAAGGTTCAGGTCGACTTCACCGGAGCGCTGGATGAACCGGGCGTCGTCGCGGTAGATCGCCTTCCACATCCGGTCGCGGACGATCTCGTGGTAGCGCTTGACCGAGTCGTCGTCCTCAAGATCGTCGTCGACCGCGCCATCGAACCAGTTCGAGGTCTTCGGCTTCATCAACCCGTCGAGGGTCGAGGCGAGATCGCGGAGCGCCAGCCGCGGAGTCCCATCGTAGATGTCGGCGCCGCGCATTTCGGCCGCACCGCGTCGTCTGACGAAGTCCGCCCGGTTGGGCAGGAGTATGTCGGCCAGTTCCTGCCAGTACGACATCCACGGCTCGCGCCGGCCGATCAGGCTGGCGTGGCGCTGGCGGAGGTCGAGGAAGAGGCTCATCTGGTCAGGCGCCGACCAGCGTCTTGCGGGTCACGCCGGCCTCGGTACCGGGCTTGCCGAGCGACAGCCTCAGTCCGCTGATGCCACCGCCCTTGGCGCGAGCGCGGGTGGCGATTCCCGCACGCTGTGCCCCTGCGGTATCGGAGACGGCGATCGGCGCGCGCGGCGGCGCCTTCGGTTCCGGCAAGGGAACCGGCTTCGGGGGCTTGGACTTGAACAGGCCGCCGAGCAGGCCGCCGATTCCGGCGAGCGCCGCAGGATTGGCGAGAAAGGAGGTGAGAAAGGCCATGGTCATCGTCTCCACTTGTGGGGGTTGAACTTCTCGCCCCACTTGTGCGGGTTGAACGGATCGGCATTCTCGATCTTCGCTCTGCGCAACCTCAACAGCTTCGGATCGTTGGCGTAGCGATCCTTCTGGACAGCGCGGTCCTTGAGATAGGCGGCCAACGATTTTTTCGTCCAACCGTTGGCTTTTTCACCGTCGTTCGGCTCAATGGACTCGGCGTCGGTCATCGGCGAGCGTCCTGACTGCGGTTTCCGGACCGAGCGACTCGATGATCTGGTCGCAGTGGCGGTCGGTCAGGCGGTCGCCTGGGTGGGCCTTGGCGTGCGCCCGGCGCGTGATCTGTCTGAGCTGCGCCAGGTCCTTCTTGTCGAGATCGGTGGCGAAGCCGGTTTCCCTCAGAATGACAGGACGGCCGGCGGCAACCTTGGCCTCGGCAACGAGCAGTCGCACGTCGGGGCCTGAGATTTGATCCGGAACGCTCGGCACCCTGTCATCGCCGGGCTTCTTTTCGACGAACGTCAGCGGGCCGATCTCGACGTTGTGATTGCGTTCGGCTTCAGAGACGATGTCGGCGCAAACCACGGTCTTCCAGTGCTCGACTTCGCGGGCGGTTTCCGTCCCCTTCATCCAGATCGCGATCTCGATCATGTCACCCGGCTTCATCGAGGATCGCTTTCTTCGCGGCGTCGAGCGTAATCAACCGGCCGTAGATAGGCGAGGTTAGGCGCTTGGCGACATAGGCGAGGCACTTCCGCTTGTGCTGGCGGTTGGTGCCGGGAACGCCGGCGAGAATGTTGAACTCGGCGGCATGGGCCGGGATTTCCTCGGCCAACCGGAACGCCGGATCGTCGATGTAGCGCCGCCACCAGCCTTCCACGTCGTTGCCTTGCCGGCGGCCATGCACTGCCTCGTGGGCGATCAGTTCTGGACCGATCACGATGTTGTGCGGATTGAAGACCCGGTCGCCCCACGCGAAGATCGGATTGCGGCCGGAGATATCGAAGGCTGCGGCGATCTCGGTATAGATCGGCGGGTAGTCGACGACGATGCGCACTGCGTGGCTACCGAAACACAGGAGCCTGAGATAGATCGGGATAATCCGACCACGGCAGATCGTCGTTGTGGCGGGGCAAAAGCGCCAGTCTGGTCAGACCCTCGGCCGCATCTCTCGGCATAAGGTACGCATGCCAGCCGATCATGTCGAACACGTCATCCTTCGGAGCCACGCCTTCCGTTCTTCCGTCGAAGCGCGCGCGCTTCAGCCACGCCGCCGCTTCCGGATCATCCAGCAGGACGGCGCCGCCCTGACCGATCGACAGATGCTTGGTCCAGTGGAACGACAGACACTGCATGGCACCGGCCCGGTACATGCCCGATGTCAGTCTCCGGGCCGAATCCCACAGCGGCAACGGGGCGCACTGGTATTCGCCGCGCCAGTCTTCATCGCGAAAGGCGATCCGGTGCCCGGAGTTCAGGACGGACATGCCGACGCCGACGTAGGTCAGCTTCGGAATCGTCACCTCACCCGCGCCGCGCTGCTCCAGGAACCACGCCAGCGCCATCAACAGCGCCATGGTGCAGGACGTTGTCGCCACGGCGTCCGGGGCGCCGCAATACTCGGCAAGCGCCTTTTCGAAGTCGCGGACCACGGCGAACGGGTTCATGCTGTCAAGTTAGCCGCGCATTCAACTTGGCTGCCTGCGGGTCTTTGATTGGCGCGCTGCTCGACCCGCGTCGCCCACTTGACGTTTCCGGGCTCGTAGTTCCCGTCGTTGTCAATGCGTTCGATGGTCAAGTTTGGATTGGCCCTGCGTCCAACACTCAGAAGAAATGCCTCGAAATTGCGACTCCAATCATCACAGACTCGAATGCCACGCCCGCCGTAGTCCTTGTACGACCGATGCTTGGGGTTATTGCAGCGAGCGAGCATCCCCTTCCAGATTTCATACTCTGGAATATGCCCACTGCCGCGACTCTTGCCGTGCGTTCGACGAAGGCGGGAAGTCGTTTCTCTTCTTAAGCAGCCGCACGATGCAGTGGTTCCGCTTCGAAGGTTATTGGTGATTGCGTCGATTTGCCCGCCGCAATCACACCGACAGCGCCACTTCGAGATCAGGCGTCCCGACCGCTCCCGATGAACACCCTTCAGATATTCCACTGCGGTTAGCCTGCCAAATCGCCGGCCAGAATGGTCAACAAAATTCCTGTCGTTCATGCTGCTATGCGCTCTTTGGCTGAGTCCATGGTTGCCAACAGGCCCTTCAACTCCTCAACAGACAGCCGACGTGCCTTATCGCTCGTAAGAGCGCCAGACAGGATTGGGGCAGGCTTCTCGGGCTGCGCATTTGCGACCCAGTAGTTTCCGATCTTCACAAACGATCGCGCTTCATGCTCGTTGACGATAGCCTCGTGCAGTTTTTCGGCGGGGCGAAGCCCTACGGTGTACCCCCTCGCTCCTACGGCGTCAGCCAAGTCGCCAACGCGATAGGCTGGCATCTCTGGCACCACGACTTCCCCGCCTCTCATCTCGCGAAGCGTCCACATGACGAGATCAACAGCTTCCGCCATCAGAAGCCAATACCGCGTCGCCTCCGGATCGGTGATGGGAACCGTCGGTCGGCCAGCTGCAATCATCTGGCGCCAAAGCGGGATCACACTGCCTTGGCTTCCCGAAACATTTCCGTAGCGACAAGCGGCGAACTTGGGGCCATACGCACCGGCATAGACACCCGCCGCAGTGAAGAGCCGTTCGGCGCACAGCTTGGTGCTTCCGTACAGCGTATTTGGTGAACAGCCCTTATCGGATGAAATACCGACGACTCTCTCGACCTCCGCCCTTAGCGCGGCATGCACGACGTTGTCGGCGCCAAGAACATTGGTCTTGATCGCCTCGGACGGATCAACCTCGCATTTGGGCACACTCTTGAGTGCCGCCGCATGGATGACGGTATCGACTCCCCGCATCGCCAGTTCTAGGCGTTGGACATCCCTCACATCGCCAAGCAGAAATCGCATGCGTCCGTCAGGATCGATCGGCTTCAGCGCCCGCGCCATGGCTTCCTGCGCGTGCTCGCCGCGCGAAAAGACGATGATGCGCTCGGGCTTTTCGACGGCAAGAAGGCGACGCGCGAGGGCATTTCCAAGCGAGCCAGATCCTCCGGTAATCAGCACAGACCCGAACATGCGCGCGTCAGGCAGCCATCTTGTCGAATGACACGCTCTTCTGCATGGCGCTCAGTTCAGCGGCGGCCCACCACGCGGCATTCCAGCGCGTCGTGTCCCAATGCTTGCCCGACAGCCGGGGCGCTTCCGGATGTGCGAAAAGCATCTGATCGCCCATCGCCTCGTAGATCGCATTGAACAGTATGCGTGCGTCCTCCGTCCACTTGGACCACATGGACTTCGCAACCCTGTGTCGGTTCGCAATCATCTTCGCAGCTCCTTCTGTAAATCAACGACTTCAGGTGTTGGCGCGCGCGAGTAGCCATGCCTCGCGTCCAAACGCGCCTGCTTTCGCAACACGGCCTGCTTGATATCCCGCCCCGTCGTTCTGGGCCGCGGGTGAGAACATGGACGCGAGTGGAGTCTCGATCTATTCCAGAACCATGCCCTTGCCGTCGCAGCGGGCGCAGCGCGGTTGCAGGGCGGACGTGAGCGACGGACGCGGCGTGTCACCACGGCACTTCGGACAGAGCGTGTAGAGCGGTCCCATGCCCTTTGGGCGGCGGGTCAGGCGGACAGGCTCGGGTTCTGGCGCGGGTTCCAGTTCGGGCTTGAGGGCGCGGACGGTGCCCATCACTTCGGTTCCGTCACCATCGGGATGGTCCTCAGTGCATAGCTCTCAAGGTCCGCTTCCCGCGTGCGGCCGAAGACGTAGCGCATTGCCACGCGATTGAGGCCGACGTCGCACCTTGGGCACAGACCGCGCGGCCGATTGCCGTCGGCGCAGATATTCCATTGGTAGCGGCTCGGCTTGCCGCAACGAGCGCACGGCACGCGACGGATGCCGATGGCCGTGTACGGCTTGCGCCTCACTCAGTACCCCGGCTTTGGTTTCGGACGCGGTTTCGGCTTCGGCTTTTTCATTTGCGGCCCTTGCCTTCTACCGCGCGACCAACCGGCCCATGCCGACGGCTTCGCGGACTTCGCGACGGTCATTGCCACAGTCGATATCGACCAGAGCCAACGGCAGGCCGCGTTTCAGATCGCGCACCGCAGGCTTGCCGATCACCCGGTCCCACTCGCGCGGATGCAGCCCGTGGCCCGGACGGATCGAGCGGATGTTGTCGGCCGTCAGGATTTCACCTGCGGCAATATCGGCAACCACGTAGAGCGAGCGCCGGAGATCGCGGTGCGGCATCGGAACCGCCGCCGGTTTCTGGATAGCAGCCCACGCCTCACGGCAGTTGACAACCATCGCCTTGAATTCGTGCGGCTCAAGACTGAAGGCCGCGTCCGGACCGCCGTCGCTCCGGTCCAGCGTCAGGTGCTTCTCGATGACGGTGGCGCCGAGTCCGACGGCAACCGCCGGCAGCGTCACCGACAGGGTATGGTCGGAAAGGCCGGTCGGCAGTCCGAAGAGCTTGCCGATACCGGCCATCCGCCCGAGGTCCGCCGTTCCTGGATCGCTCGGGTAAGACGAAATGCAATGCAGCAACGTGCGCTCCGGGGCCGCGACACTGGCGATGCGCGCCTCGTTGATATCCTCGGAACTCGCCATGCCGGTCGAGATGATGAGGGGCCGGCCCTTCGATGCCGCGTACCGGATCAGCGGAATGTCGGTGATCTCGAACGATGCAATCTTGTAGGCCGGCGGATCGAATTGCTCGATGAAGTCGACGGCCTCCCGGTCGAACACCGAACTGAAGCACGGAATGCCGATGGTCCGGGCGTGCGCGAAGATCGCGGCCAGCATGTCCGGCGTGGTTTCGGCCTCGCGGTAGAGATCGATCAGCTTCCGCCCGTCCCAGATGCCGCCCGAGATGACGAAGCCCGGCCCGTCGTGATCGATGGTGAGCGACTCGGCGCGGTACGCCTGTAGCTTGATCGCATCGGCGCCACTGGCCTTAGCTGCCTCGACCAGCCGAAGCGCGCGATCGATGCGGCCGTTGTGGTTGGCCGAAAGCTCGGCGACGATGAGGGGCTTATCGCTCATAGGTCTCCTGCACGTGCCGGAACCCGAGGCCAGTGAACATCGCCTTCGAACGGTCGTTGGCCGGGTTCAAGTTTGCCAGATACCGACGGCGCGGCGTCCGTCGCATCAATTCCTTGATTGCTTCCGCGCCGATGCCTCTGCCCTGAAACGCCTTGAACAGATGGACGCCGATCTCGTCACGCTTCGACAGGTAGATGGCCCCGGCGACTTCTTGTGTCTCCGTCAGGATCAGGAACCAGACGCGATAGGGCTTCGACCGAAAGAACTTCAGATGCTCGCGCCATGCCGGCGTCTTGCCGTTGTGCGAGATGTTGATGGCGTCGGCGCCATCGCGTTCCTTCAGCAGCGCGTAGAGTATCCGGTCGGCGTCGGGATGCTGGTAAACTGAGACGAGATTCATGCGGCCTTGGCGCGCTCAGACCAGTCATAGCCATATCCGGCTAGTATCCACGTGAGCGTGCCGCGCGCGATCCCAAGTCGCTCCGCCTCAGCGTCGAGCCATCCCCACGGAACCTTTTTCTTGCCGGGCGGCTTCGCTTCCCTCCACCGCCGTCGCGTCTCCTCCACCTGTTCCAGTGTCAAGCGCGCTCTCCTCTTTGCGCTCGCAACACGCCACTCAGGATGATCCGCGTAGGCGCGTCGAATGCTGTCTGACAGTTTGGCGCACGTCTCAGCCGACCGTTTTTTCCCGCGCCGCGACGCCGACAACTTTGCTCGCGTCTCCGCCGAGATGGGCGGGTAATTTCTGCCTTTGTTGGCGATGGAAATCTTCTTCCGCGTCTCAGTGGATGGCGGTCCATACTTTTTGCCGATATGAGCCGCGCTCAATTTGGCACGATGCTCAACGCTAAGCGTTTTCCCTTTGTGTGCCATAGAGATTCTAGATCGAACAGAAATAGAATGTCCTGACCGTCCTCCTTCAGAAATATTTACGAGAAGCCCTCCATCCTCGCGGCGACCTAGCAACGCGATGTGATTTTTCTCGATGGCTACTGCCTCATCACGCGTCAGCCCATCCGCAAGGATTCTGGTCTCTGGCCTTAACCCGCGCTCCCGTAATTCTCTCGCAATTTGGCAATACGCTTTATTGCGGCCCGCGCTGTATTCATAGGCGCGCCTCTTCGTTCCAATTCCCACATAGAACGGCGCACCAGAGACAGGCGACCAATGCTCGTAGACAACAACGTCGCGCAAATCATTACCCACGCTCGAAAAGCCACCACGTCACGTCGTCCAATCCGGTCAGGATTTTCCAGCAAAATCCGCACGCCACCGGCTTCAGGTCCGGGAAGTTGTCGAGGTAGAACGAGCCGAAGTCTCTCGTAAACAGCTTCCCGGCGTGGCCGCGATAAGGAACCTCGCGCGGCTCCTTCGAGAAATACTCGATGGCGACGATCCAGCGGCCGGCATGGTCGTGAATGCGGCGGCAGAAGCCGAGCAGTTCGTCCGGTGGGATGTGGATCAGAACGCCAGCCGAAAAGATCAGATCGACCGTACCGATGGCGTCGTCGAGACCGGAGTAGGCGTCGAGTTCGTCAACGATGCCGGAGTCGATCAGTGTCCCACGCGCAAGATCGTTCGGCTCGACGGCAAAGAACCTGGAGCCGATCAGATGCGAGCGGAGCGCTGCGAGGTTGATGCCGACGTTCGCGCCGACTTCCATGACGCTCTGCGGCGGATGCACAAAACCGGGTGGCCCTTCAACGAGGACCGGCTTCAGGATATCCGACCATAGCCGCGCTTGCCGCTGGACGCGCTCGGGCGTGAGGGCGTTCCTCGCTGTGTATTCGTTGCCGAAGTCGCTGCGCCACCATGCGACCGTATCGGCCATCGCGCCGCCCGCCGGTCCACCGTAGAGCGATACGTCTTCGCTCACTTCCGCTTGTCCTTCTCCGGCGCGTTGGCGAGGATCGACCCGGCCAGCGTCTCGATTTCCTCCCGCGTCGGATTGTAGCCTTGCCGGAGTATCTTCGAGGCGAGGGTGACGATCTTCGCGGCCGGGACGTTGTCGGCGCGCGAGTCCCTCACCTTGCGGCGTGACGGCTGCACCTTGGGCTTGGCGAAGCTGCGGGGTTTTCTCATGCCGAATCCCGCGTCCCTTGGAAATCGACATCCGCAACCACTGCGGGATGGAACCGAACTTCATCGACGACACGCTGCAAGACCGGGATCAAAGCCCACAGCACGTCCGTCACACACAGGTCGTTGACGGTGAATCTCCGCTCCGATCCGCCCGCCTCCAAGAGACGGTTTATCTCAGGCACAAGCCGCTCGTTCTTGGCGCGAAGGTCTTTCAGCATCGCTGCCGTTCGTTTGAGGCTTGCCTGTGACAAAGCTTCAAATTCAGGACTCAGGTTCATGCCGCTTTCCTCATGGCGTTGATCGCCTCGATCTCGGGATTGGCGCGAAGAATATCCAGCACCGCCTGCATCGACTCCGGTTCCCCGTGCGCATGGACGGCGCGCAGGAATTCCAGATCCTCCGGCCAGTCCAGCGTCCAGCGCTTGCCGGCCAAGGTCCGGTCCGGCGATGTGAGGTTCGCACGTCTCGTTCCGGCTTCGCGCTTGACCCGAGTGGTAACATGCTCCCGCTCATACGGCTCATCCGCCAACATCGACGCGACGGCCAGCGCCTCGACCGTGAACACCTCGCAATCCAGCCCGGCAGGGAACGAGCGCGGATCGACGTTCGAGGCGTAGTCAACGTCCTCCGCTGCCCTCAGAGCCACCACGTCACCGCACACGGCCGGATCGATCAGCGGGCAGTCCGAGGTCACCCTGACGACGATGTCGGCTCCTGCGCTGCGTGCGGCTCCCAGAGTACGGGCCAGAACGTCTTGCTCGGAACCGCGAAAGGTTTTCGCTCCCGCGCCCTTGGCGTAGGCTTCGATCTGTCTGCTCTCCGGTTGATCGGGGACGGCGCAGACCACCACATCGACACCGGGAATGCGCAAGGCCCGCTCGATGACGTGCGCGATGACAGGACGCCCGGCGAGATCGGCAAGCACCTTTCCCGGCAGGCGAGTGGAGTTGTGCCGGGCCTGGACGATGGCGGCAGTCAGGTTGGCCATGGTCCGAGAGGCGGACGGATTTCATCGAGCGTCTCGCGTATCCATGCCGTCGAGAGGCTCAGGCGAATCCGTGTGAGGAACGGCTTGCCTTTGGAGCGTTGCCACCCGACCATGAACACCGCTTCCGGCGACGGCGGAGGCATGCACAGCCGAAGCATCCACATCTGTTGTGCTTCGGTCATGGCCCGCCAAGCACCCGACAGATTTCCCGGCGGAAATGTCGCTCGCCTTCATGCCGTCGGACCGAGAGAAGCCTGTCGAAAAGGCCAGTCGGCCATTGCTCCGGGTATCGAGGGTCAACGTTCAGAAGCGCCGCCATGTAGGGATAGCGTCGCTCCCGTGGAATAGTTGGCGGAGCCGGGTGGCCGTACTCAGTCAGCAGCCCCGTATCTGGAACCGATCTCATGGGTTCTCCGTGTCATTGTCGACAAACCCGACCACGCCATACCCGGTGACCTCGACGATATGCACGTCCTTCCATCCGATTCGCTGGTCATCGCCACCGTAAGGCGTGAACGAGACAAGCCCGGCCGGAACCTCGCCAGTCCCCTGCGCCTTCAGCAAATCAATGACGTGTCGCGTTACCTCTTCGCGGTCCTGAAACTCTCGCTGCGTGGCGAGCGAGTCGGATAGATGCCCGCGATGTTCGCGAAATTTCATGCCACGGTCTCAATCTTCAGCGGCACGAGCTTGTCGTCGATCACGACATAGACCCGCTTGCTCGTCGCCACGAAAATCCGGCCTTCGTGCTGGACCATGCTGACGCCCTGCTCGTCGTCATCGAACGTGTGGATGAGCTTTGTTCCCGGCCGTCTCATAATCTCGTCAGTCAAACGTGGGATCACGCCGCAATCTCCGTCATGGGCAGGAGAACGATCGCTGCGCCGCCTATTATCGTGAGCAACCCGGCCATTCCTACGGCTGACCAGTCCCGAACGTCCAACGCTTGCCACAGCCAAACCAGACCGATGACAATCATGAACCCGCCCGGCAGCATGGAGAGCAGCATCATGGGCGTTTCGATTTCGCTCATGCCGCAAGCCTCACCCTGCTTCCGGCCCTACCGCCGCCGTCTCGTTGCCGATGAACTGGCCGCAATAGAGGCTCGCAATATCATGGCTGGCGTCGCGTTCGGCGTAAAGATGGATGGTGCCCGACCCGGGCTCCTTCACCTCGAAGCTGACCTCGGACAGAACCGTGAAGCCCAGCGGGTCCACTCGCACCTGCACCGGCAAGCGGTCATTGGGCAGCGTGACCGGATCGTCGTCGATCCACAGCCCAGCGTACATCGTGACCATTTCGCTCATGCCGCGACCCTCATTGCAAAACCGCGCCCCGCCAGATACTCGGCCGCGCCCTTCGGCGTGGCGTCGCAAAACTGGAAGAGTGCTCCGACCCCGAGCCCGTGAGCCTCGGTCGTCTCCAGCACGTCCGCCATGTCAGGATAACCCGAGCACCCGCCCGACGCCACCACCGGAATGCGCACCGCCTGCGACACCTTTGCGATCATCTCCCGATCGTACCCGGCCATCGTGCCGTCGCGCTCGACCGCGCACAGGATGATTTCCCCGGCGCCCAGCCTTTCGACTTCCCTTGCCCATGCCACCGGGTCGAGCCCGGTTGCTTCGGTACCGCAGCGCGTGGAAACTTCGCCGGCCCTCACGTCAATGGAGATCACGACGGCCTGTGAGCCGAAGCGCTCCGCTGCTTCCTGCACGATGCCGGGCGTCCGCACGGCTGCGGTATTGATGGCGACCTTGTCAGCCCCGGCTCTCAGAAGATCGCGAATGTCGTCGACCGAACGGACCCCACCGCCGACAGTCACCGGCATGAAGCACTCGGCCGTCAGATCGGCGATCAATCCCGTGTCCGGCCCCCTGCCTTCAGGTGTTGCGGCGATGTCCAGAACGACAATCTCGTCGACACCGCGCATCTGGTGGACGCGGGCGGCTTGAAGAACGTGACCGACAACCCGGTTTGCGTGAAAGCCCCGGCCCTTGACCAGCGCGCCGCTCCGGGAAAGCAGCGTGGGAATGATCCGGGTTTTCAGCACTTAGGCCGCTTGTGCCCGGCCCGCCCATGCAACGAGTTTCGGCGTGCCGTCCGCGTCCTTCACGATAGTCTGGCCAATCCTTTGGAACAGGTCGGGGTTCGTCCACCTGTCGCACTCGGCAACGTATTGCTCGACCGTCAGTCCGAAGTACGCCAGCACCTCCGCAATCGGCTTGCCGAGACTGGACCGCGGGAAGCGCTCTGCCGCAGCGACCATCGCCAGCCCCTCTTCGCGGGTCAATCGACCGCGGCGGATATGGTTGCACGCGATGTCGGTGGCGCGGCCGTAGCCATATTTGAGAAACCGCAACCAGTCCCTCAGCACCGTGACGTGGTTGTCGAGGTTCTCGTAGTTCGCAAGGCTCGTCTCGACCGGGTGAGGCGAGACCTCAAAGCCGTACTGTTGCGCGACCAGCGCGTTTCGCCAGCCGTCCCATTCGAGATAGTCGCCGAGCCAGATGCCAAGCGCAGCAGCCTTCATCAACACATGGGCGACCGGGAACCGGAACGGTTCGAGATCGGCCGCGGTCAGCCCATCCTCTCCGATCAGATCATCCAGCCGCATGCCGAGCATGCCGCCGAACTGGCTGACCCAGGCACCGTCGAGATTGGTCGCCGGTTCGATGCCCTCTGGCGATGAATACTCCCGCTGCGGCTGCTCGCCCCAGACGACCAGGGGGATATCGAAGGTCGCCGCGATTCGCGTCGGGATTGCCCAGATGGCGCAATGCTCAGGCCAGCTCATGTCGCCGACGCGGAACAGCCCGAGCCGGACCAGCTTCTTGCGAACCTCGACGTTCGGCGTCCACTCGATCACGTCGGCGAAGCGCTTCAGGTTGTCGAGATTGCGCCGGCCGATGCCCGACAGCATGTCGGTCGCGCCGTTCACCGCCAGCACGCGCCCCCCGAGTTCCTTCAGCTTCAGAACCTGATAGGTCGAATCCTTCCCGCCCGAGACCGGCACCACGGCATCGTATGGCGCACCGCGCGCCCGCGCCTCGGCCAGCAGATCGACAAGCGCCGCCTGCCGTGAGGACCAGTCGATGCCTTGCCGATCGTCGAACGACCGGCACCCGGAACACACGCCGTCAACGAAATGCGTGTCGGGCCGGGTGTTGGGATAGAGGCATCGGGTGCAGCGGATCACTGGCGTTCGCTGCTCTCATCCACGTCCGGGAAAAAATGATCGAGGAATATCGGAAGCATGCTGGGCAGCCCCGAATCGGTCGATGCAAGGAACTCATCGAGCTGCTTGCGAAGCTCAACCGCATTGGCGAGCGTGATCGCCACCTGAAGGAAATCCCTGTTCCTCGCGTTCACAAGCGACGGGTCGCGGATGCTGATCAGCACATGCTCGTGCGCACTCTCAGGCGGAGCAGCGAGATAGCCGACACCACTGATCATCTCTGTCACAGCGTCTTCTCCAAGATCGCCCTGATTGCTTCCGGCCGCGTCCGTCCGTCGAGCGCCGCGTCGAGCTTCGCCAACAACTCGGGCGGCAACCGGACCAGCACACCCTCGTTGCCGCGTTTCTTGTCGCGTCGTTTCTGGGCAGGCTGTGATATCACCGCCCTGAGTTCGGGGATGGTTGGCTTCGAACGTGATATCACCTTGGGCTTTGGTGATATCATCGCTGCCGGCTTGGCTTGTGGCACCACAGCGGCCGGCTGACGCTCAACACACCGATGAACGCGACCGACCAAGATGTAGGCCGCACCGCAGCGTGGACAGCGATCCCCTGCCGTCACGGCCGATGCGGATTGTAGCCGGAGACGCCTTCGTGGACGATCTCGCCGCGGCGCTTCGGTGGCGCATCGAACAGGGCATAGACCGCAGCATCGCCATAGTCCGGCGAACGGCCCAGACGCTTGATGATGTCCGGTTTCGACTCCACCTGGATGCCCCTCGGCGTCATCTTCCAGCGCGGCGCGCAGAGATCCGCCTTCAGGGTTTGATCGGGCGGCAGGCTGATCGGATGCTCGGCCATCGGATCGAGGGCTTCCCGCATCCGCCAGTACCACAGAGCCCGCCGGTTGACGAAGCCGATCTTGCCGGAAATATCCCTTGCGTCCGTTGGTTTTCCGCCGTGCATCGCAACCACGTTGACGCCCTGCCCGTCGAGGTGGCCGTAGGCTTCTCCGCCCGGTCCGACCACATCGATGCAGGCCGGTGCACCGTTCCTGAGCGCCCCGACGATCAGCCCCGCCGTGGTCCGGCTGTCCGGAGTCGACTTGCCGGGGTGAACCTGCGGCTGCCCGAACCAGTCGCTATACCGCGGGATCAGGACGGTGTTGTCGGAACCACCCATCGCCACGTCGACACCAAGCGCGGACATCGGCCGGCGCGGCTGTTCCGGCGTCCATCTGGCCTGCGCAGCCGTCACCCAGGCAGTCGGCACCACCTGCCACGGATTGTCCTCACGACCGGCCGTGAAGTCGCCGCGCAGCATCTGCGAGCGCAGCGGTTCCGGCAGTTGCTGGAGGGTCGCCTTGTAGCCGGTGGCGAGCAGGAACGGGTTGTCGTCGATGCTCGACGGAATGAAGGTGCGCGACCGCGGCGTGACGTATTCGCCGCCGATCACGACCCCGCCGTCCGGTCCCTCAACCTCCCGATCCTTGCCCTCTTCGTCCGATATGAACCACCGAAGTTCGCCGGGAAGAGCCGGGTTCGGGTGCTGATCATCCAGCCACGGCGCCCAGTAGCGAATGATCCACTCGCCTTCGGCTGTTTCCGGCGGGTTGCTGGCCCCGATCACGCGACACCGCTGCTTCGGCTTGGTCGAACGGTTCCATGTGATGACGTAGCGAAACTGGCGTTCGGTGAACTGCGTCAGCTCGTCGAAGCCGTAGAAATCGTGCGGCTGGCCCTGATAATCCGTCTCATCGCCGGGGTGCTGCATGCCGCCCATGCGCATCACTCGGCCGTCGCCAAGGTTAAACCGATGCTCCGGGTGCGCCGCGTAGCCGTCCCGCGTGCGGCGGATCTCATGCGCCCGATCGACCAGCGCCGACAATTGCTTGTACTCGCGCCGGAACAGGATCGAACGGGTATGCTCGGTCAGCCCGAGACCAAGCAGAAGGTCCGATTTTCCGCCTCCAGCGGAACCTCCGTACAACAGAACATCCGCCGTGCTGTCGTAGGCCTGGCGTTGCGGCGTCGGAACCTGCGGGTTCTCGATGTCGATCATCGGACGCCACAGCGTTTCCGCCATGTCGGCCGCAATCAGCGCGTCAATCTCCGCCTGTTCCTCGGGTGGCAAGGATCGCAGCCAGTCGTTGAGCGCGTTCAACGGGGGTAAGGCCACTGACATCGCTGGTTTCAATCGGACCGCCGTCCTTGCCTGTAAGCTCGTGTTTGTCGGGAGCGTTCCAGCCTTGGAATTTGGCGAGGCTGTCGAGCGCCGACCGCTTGTCGCTGAGCTTGATCTTCTTCAGGTGGCCGACAACCGTCTCGCCAACGGTGATCTCGCTGACTTCGATGCCGGCAAGAGCAGCAACCGTGTCATCGTCGAGTTCATGGATCGGCTTGAGCGAGCCGTTCTCGTTGAACGCCCTGCGGATATCCTGGAAGGCGATCTTCCGGTATTCGGCCAACAAGTCGCTGCGCTGTAGTTCAGCCTTAGTGGCGAGATCGGCACGAAGACGCCCGACTTCCGCTGCGATCTTAACATTCTTCAACAGGCGGCACGCCTGCTGTTCTGCGGTTCGTTTGCTGTAGCCGGAACGGATCGCAGCCTGTGTTGCGTTCAGGTCGACCAGGTATTCATCGACGAACCGGCGCTGTTTTGCGTTGAGCGCCATGGGGATTTTCTCACTTCACGTCCTTGTGAGCGGATGCCGCTTGCAATTCGTTAAGTTGTTCCTTATCCTCGGAACATAGCCGAGGCAATGAGGCCCGGCTCAATCGGTCAGGAGGACCTTTCAAATGATCGCCTTCACAGCCAAAGATTTGGGCGTCATTACCAGCGCGCTCTATGCCGCTGCCGATCAGTACCTCAAAGACGCCAACGCCGCGCAAGCCGACGTTGCTACCGGCCAGACGAAGGGGGTTCAGCGCCTCGCCGATCAGTTCCTTCGCCAAGAGAAGGCGGCGCGCTCACTCGCTGAGCGCATCGAACAGGAAGCCGACATCGCCTGACGCAACGCCCAGCCGGTTCCTTCGGGCGCCGGCTGCACGATGCGCCACCGCATCACGACCACGGCAATCGGGCCTGGTCGATAGGTCAAAGGACCTCTGGCAATGAAACGTCTCCGCACCATCACGAGCTACACCGGACTGGCCCGCTGGAACATCGAGCTAAGCGCCCGGCCGATTGCGTACCTCGCTCGCGTTCAGGTCGAGGATATCCGCTCGCCGTATGCCTACTCGCCCAGCGTTGCAATCTGGGACTGGCGCGGCCGTCCCGTGATCTTCTTCGAAACCTCGCACCGTCGCTATGAGGTGTTCGAAGTGCCGGCAACCATGCTCCGGTTCAAGACCGACGACGAGGCGACCGACTGGCACATTCGCTATTCGCGCCCCGTGGCCGCGGCATAGGGGGCGACATGACCAACCCCGAAGCCGTGATCTTGGGCAAGCGGTTCGCTTTCAAAGCCGCGGCCGTTGCGAAGTGGATGGACGCAGTTGGCGTGTCTCAGGTCACGGACCTGATTGCGCGCTATCCCGGCATAGACCACGCCGAAGCGATGGAACGAACGCGCGCCGAAATCTGGCAGTTCATCCTTGACGACGCGCAAACCTACGTGATCCCCGGCTGCGAGAAGGACAAGACCCGCGGCCCCGTCCAACCCGATTTGTTTTGAGGAGATCGACTGTGAAAGCACCATGGAAAACCGGAATGGTCGAGAAGATCCAATACACCAACGGCGGCGCCGGCAATCAGTGGACGACGATTGACGGGGTTCGCTATGCGACGTGGTTCGCTTGGGGTCCGAACGAGCCGACCGTAGGCGAGCCGACGCGCTATCAGCCATACCGCGCCCCGCTCTGGCACGGACAGCCGGACATCGACTGCGCGCGTATCGCCAAAGCCTGACGCAACCCCGAGCGGCCGGCCCCGGTCGACCGCTCCCAGATGCGCCAGACAGGAGGACCGACCATGGCCGCACCGTTCAAGCAAGCCGTAATAACCGCCGAGGAGCTTGAGCGCGTCGGCCGCGGTCTGTTCGGCGATCAATGGCAATCGCCCCTTGCCCGTGCGCTGGACATGAACGAGCGATCGGTCCGCTACATGCTGTCCGGCGAGCGCGGCATCCATGCCGGCATCGTGAGCGACCTGTTGGCGATCGTCGAGGCGCGCGAAGCCGAGTTGCACGAAATCGCCAAGGTGCTACGGCGCGCGCTGCGCTGAAAACGACCGCCACAGATCGTCACTGGCGGGTTTTCGGAGGGTGGGTGGTACGATCCTGCCTACCAAACTCAAGGGTTTGCGGGGCGATCGAACCGGGTCCGAAACGACGACGCCCCGCCTAGTTCACTGGCGAGGCGTTCATCCGGACGTACCAAATCATGTGCAGGGTATGTCAAGCGACTGCCGCACGCAAGGGGTTTGCTTGCGTTCGGTTTTTTCAGCCTGTCGCGATCCGCTCCTTCGCCCGCTTGATCCCCCGGAACGGCGGCGGCCCGGCGGATGGCCGAGGCTCCCGGTAGAGCGGCTGGCGGGGTCTCTGGTCCACAAGGATGCGCCTGGGCGGCGGTGCGCCGGCTTCCCATGGTCTCGCCGGGAGTTCGGGCGGAAGCGGCTCCCACTCCTCCAGCGAGGTTCCAAGCTGGTCGACGAGGTGGCCGATGGCGGCGTGCCAGATTTCATACTCGGCGCGCATCTCGATGATGTCGGTCAGGTCCGGATCGTAGTAGTGTTTCAGGTAAGCATCGTCGTAAGGCCGTTGCGCCTTTTTGTTGTACCCGTCGATCTCGATCTCGTAGGCGCCGGTGTCCTCTTGGATGATCGTCTCGCGGCGGAACCACTTGGGCTTGCCGCGCTCGCTCACGGTTTTCAGTTGCGGCTGCTCGGTCTTCCACTCGGGAGCGTTGCCCATCGTGGCGTAGTGCAGCACCACCTCCGTCGCCGACTTGCGGAGCGCGAAGCCCTGCTCCCTGTTGGCGACGCGCCAGTTGCGGAGGCTGTAGTTGACCGGCTCGGCCTGGGAGACCGGACCCTGCCGGAAGCACAGGCGATCGACTGCCTTGGCCACCGCGGCTTCGGCCCTGGCCTCGGGCAATCCAAGTTCGTCGATCGGATTCCAGTCCTCCCAGATGGTGAGCGTGAGGTGGGCGAGATCCTGCACCTGCCACCAGACCGTCGTTGCGTCCGGGTGCGGGTTACGATCGGCGGTGAAGTCCGGAACTACCCCGTAGCGATTTCTGATGTCGGTCTCCTGGATGGGAACACCGTAGACGCCGGCCTTGGAGATTGCCGCCCATCCGGGCTGTGACCATGTCGGGCGAGTGGTGAACCCGCCGAGAGCCTGCGCCTTGGGCAGCTCTTCCCGCCAGGACCAGCGGATCAGCTTGGATATTTCGATCGGGCGCTTCATGCGGCTAGTCAGTCCCAAGTGCCGTCAAGAACTTGCTGTAGATAGGTTCGCTCGCTTTCGGTCTCTCGCTTGAAGTTTCGCTCGCGTTGAATCAACATCTTGACCGAAAGGCTCATTGAGCGGTTTGCGGCGAGGTCGGGATCGAACCGAGTAACAACCATGTTCTGTTTGCGTTGCTCCAACAGCGCCGGATTGAAAAGCCGCTTCAGAGATTGCGCCGCCCATGACCGATCATTCGGGCCACCCGGCCCCATTGGACGGAACAGGCGTGGCAAGCGCCATGTCTTGCGCTGTCTTGGCGGCGGCCTCCTTCACAGCCGCGCGCCCGCCGACGATTCCGGCTGGCACGAATTTCAGAAACGAGCGTCGGTTCATTCTGCCGGCGTCCCATGAAACTGGATGGAGCGAAGGCAAAGCCGGCACTTCGGAAAACTGCCCTGCTCGAAAAGCCGCCCGGCAAATCCGGTCTGGCGTTTGCAAAGCGAGACGACCTCGGCTGCGCCTTTGCGTCGGAAGTAGTGCGCCTTGGTGCAGCTGCCGATCGGGAGCGCCCAGCCTTCCCGAAAGCCGACAACGCGATGACCGGACATCATGCGGCTTCGCGCCCTCTGAGCAGGTAGTCGCGCGTCCACGTCATGCGAACGGCTCAGCCTTCCACTCACGCGACGGCGACCAGTATTCGCCAGCAAGTCGCTCTCCCAAGTCCCACGCCTTCGACAAGTCCGACATCGAATGCACGCCAGCGCCGAGGCGGCCGATTTGACGCTCTGCCTCTTCCGCACAGCACGCGACGTAGGCATCCCAGAGAAGCTGGCGCCGCGTTTCAGCCCAGTCGATTTTGCTGGCGAGGTCGTAGGCACTGATCGCCGCCCGTATCGCCTCGATGAGGTCTTTCGGCCGGCACCAAGTTTTCTCGCTGACGTGCGCGACCCACTCGGACGCCCGTTCCGCACCGCGCGTCCTCGCCACGTCCTCACGGGGGATGTAGTAGTTGCTCTCGCCGGGAGCGACGAGGCCAGATTCCATCACCCACCACTGGCCGTGCTCGGATAGGAGCGCGCCGTACTCTGCGATGATCTCTTCGCGTGTCATTTTCCGTCTCCATCTGGCTTCGGTTCTTCGGAAACATCGAACCTGCGTGTCAGCGCCGCGTAGCGCATCCACACCGACCCCGGCTTCCCGATTTGCGTATGATACCGGCTCTTGGCGACGCGGAGTTCGGCACGATCGCTCTCCGCGGTCGGCTTCCAGATCACGATGCCAACGTCTGGTTTATTTGCCCAGTGAGCTGAATCCGAGATCGAGTAGAGGCCGGGCTTCTCGCCTGCTCCAAGCTTGGTCGGATGCGCCACCACGATCACATGCACGTCGAGGTGCCGCGCCAGGCGCTTGAATTCCTTGATCGCCCGGCCGGTGTATTCGGTGAGGCTCACATCGTGCGGCCGGTCGTGATCGAGTTCGTTCCACGGATCGATGCTGATCACGCGACAGCCGTGGCGGATGACGGCCGCGGCGCACTTGTCCAGCACCCATTCGAGATTCGCCAGATCGTCGTCGTCGGGCACGATGAAAATGAAATGCTTGTCGATCCACTTGTCGGCTTGGGCGACTTCCTCCGGGCTCACCAGTTCGCGGCCGGCGCCATCGGTCAGCGGCCGCTTGCAGAACCATTCCCGGAGCGCGCGGCGATAGTCCGATTGTGGATGCTGCTCGAAGCTGGCGATCGCCACCGTCCATCCGTGCGTCTCGACCACGCGGCAGAGAAGATCGTTCACCCACGTCGTCTTACCGTCGCCGGGGCGGCCGGTGACTACGCAGAAATCGCCCATGCGGATGCGGTAGTGCGGCCTGAGCCAGTCGAAGCCGGTCTCGTATTGCTGGCGATCTGGGTACGGCGGCAACTCCGACATCCGGTAGATGCCGTCGACCTTGCACCATTGCGCCCGCTTGAACACCTCGTGGACGCCGCGCTCGCCGTACTTCAGCAGCGTATCGTTCAGGTCTTTGCAGCCCTTCGGGTATCGCACCCACTTGCACTTCGCCTTGCCGATCCTGAGCGCCAGATCGTTCATCAAGGACATGCCGGGCTCATCGCCGTCGACCGCCAAGATGATCTCGCGGCAGTCCCGCAAACCGCCCCTGCCGTGATCTAGGTAGGTGTACTTTCGCGTCGCTTCCGCATCCTCGACGCGCCGGGCCGGGGCACCGTCCGGCACCGACATCGTGCGGACAAACCCGCACTGGATCGCCACCAGCGCGTCCGGCTCGCCCTCGGTGATGATCAGCGGCGCATCGGCCAGCGTCGGATCGACCAGAACGTTGTAGTTCCAGAAGCATTTCGTCGCGTCCGTGTCCTGCCAGAATCTCTCCTTTGGCAGCTTGCGATGCTTCCGGTTGACCTGCTCGCCGCCGACGAAATACGGGAAGACGAGAACCTCACCACCATCGTCGTTCCTGTAGCTTTCGAGACCAAACTTTGACGCCAGTTCCGGGTCGATGCCGCGGCTGTCGATCCACGCGACTGCGCTCTCGCTCATGCCCATTTTTCAACCTTCCCGACCAGCCGCAATGATGACAGTTGAAAATAATTCCTTCGCCGTCGATGCGGACAGAAAGCGAGCGGTCGTGCTTGTGTTTGACGCGCTTGTGCCAGCACTGGGGGCACCGCGTTTTCCGGTTGCCCGGTGACGTGTTGCGAAGATCGATGCCGGCTTCGCGGAGGAGATCGTCGTGCATCTCATAGCCCCACCTTCATCCTCGCTTCCGCAGGATCGTCGGGAAGCGCGCCTCGAATAATCGCGCCGATATATTCGCCAGCGTTTTGCTTGGTTGCCGCCATCTCGATCGCCGCTCGTGCCAGCGGAATTGATCCGCCCTTCGCCTTCAAAAGCTTGACGATCTGCCCTCCGGCGGACTTGCCGAGCACTGCCTTGCCGCGGTCGAACAGGTCTTTTTCAGGATCGAGTGGCGCGCTTACCGCGCCCGAACCGTTGGGTTCGGCATTCTTTCTTTCTCCCTCTCCCTCTCCCTCTCCTCTCTCTCTAGACAAGCGCTTTGCTTGCACGTCGCTAGCGTCTTGCTCCATACTCTGTAGCGTTTGATCTACAACGATAAATCCGGCCTCCCGCAGTGCATCCAAATTCACCTCGGAGTCGGCGTTGATGCGCCTCGCAACCCATGTCGGATCGAACGGTATTTTGTTGTCGGAGCGACTTGCTAGCAGCCAGATAGCAATGAGGTGCCACTTGCTAGCATCCGGCAAGCGGCTGAATTCGTAGTCGTCGAGGAGTTCGTTGTAGAGTTTGATCCACGGCGGCGCGCGGTCCTTGTAGTGCTGGAAGCGCTCGAAGTTTTTGACGCTGAACATGCGCACGGGTTCACGCCTCCGCCAGTTCGAGATAGCGAATGAGCTCCGCGGCTTCCTCGTTCCGGAGCACGTCGAGTTCCGGGGATCGGAGCGCCAGGATGGTTTGCTTTAGTCGATCGTCGGTGACGCCGTTGCCCTTGGCGGTGAGGATGAGGATCTTGGTGGCCATGCAGAGGGTTCGCCTGGCGATGGCGGCTTTCTGCTCGGGGGTGGATTCGGCGAAGAGCGTGGTGAGGTCGGTCATTCTGCCGCCTCGCTGGCTGCGAACAGGTCACCTTGCCGGTCTTCGGCATCCAGAAATCGGCACGCTTGCCGCCAATATGCCTCCTTCAATTCGACGCCTAGAAACCGCCGCTTGAGCCTCAACGCCGTGACGCCTTCTGATCCGATGCCGGCGAACGGCGACAGAACCACATCGCCCGGATTGCTCCACATCGTGACGGCGCGTTCGATCACGTCGAGTTGCAGCGGGCACAGGTGCCGCTCGTCAGAAGCCTCGCGCGCCGCCTGTACGTTCAGGACGTTGGATTGATCGATCGTCATCCAAACAGGCGATGCCCATTCCTGCCATTGATCTAATGGAAATTCCTCCGGCGTATGTTCGATTGGGTCCGCATTCTCGCCCGGCTTGATGAACGTCATCAGGTAGTCGGGCATTCCGCCGCGAGACTTGGACGAGTCCTTGCGAAGCTGCTTGTAGAGAAGCCCTACGTGTTTCGTGCGCGTCATCTCCGTGACTGGGCTTTTCCAGATCGTGCGCCGTGAGTGCATGATCCAGCCGGCGTCGGCGTGCGCCCGGATAATGTCGCCGGAGAAATCCTTGATGCCAATTGCGCCGTCCTTCCATTTTGTCATCGGAAGATCGGAACAATGAACCGCCGTCAGTCGACCGGGCTTGGTGATGCGGAATTTGTCGCGGACAAGAAAACGGTAGTGCTCTGCGAATTCCTCGTCTGTCGAGTTGCCCATGTCGGCAACGCTGTCCGAGTAGACAAAAAGCGAGCCGAACGGCGGCGAGTAGACCGAGAAGTCGACGCTGTCCGCTGGCATCTGCGCACACACGTCGACGCAATCGCCGTTGATCATCTGGAAGCGTTCGCCCTGATGCGAATTCAAGCAGCGGATATCCACGACGCCAGCCTTGTGTTGTGAGTTGGTTGATATGCGGCCTTGACGATTGCCGAACGGCCGGTGGCCCGGCGCATGGCGGCTCGCATGGCGATCTTCATGGATGAGTGGTCGTCGGCCTTCCGGTCGATCACCCGGCCAATTTCGTTTTCACCTTCGGCCACGACAAGATCGACTATAACTTGCCGCTTTTGTCCGAAGCGCCAGCACCGGCGAACCGCCTGATAATACGTTTCGTAGGAGTACGATCGCCCGACAAACACCATGCGGGCGCAGTGAGACCAGTCGAGGCCGAACCCGCACATCGAAGGCTTGGCGATCAAGTGTCGTGCTTCGCCGGATTCGAAAGCCGCCAGTCGATCTTCCTTCTCATCGATCGACATTGATCCGCGGACTTCCGTCGCCCCAGGCAGAGCCTTCTTGAGAGCGTCGGCCTCATAGTTTGAGTCGCACCAGATCAATCGGCTTTCGTCCGTCTCGGATGCGACAATCGCGGCAACGGCATCGGCGCGGGCATTGATTGTTTGCCGCTTCACATCGTGCAGCGTTGTCGCGGACAGGACCGGCGCACCGAACAGGTCGGCCAGTTCGTTGTCGATGCGACTATCCGCTGCCCTGTGCCGCCGCACGGTGAACGGTGGAAGAATGAACCCATCGTCACTGTCGCCAAGATCACTCGGCGTTGATGCCATCCGCGCCCATGAAGCCATCCAGTCCCAGAACGAATTCACGGCATGACCCTTGAGGCGCCATTGCTGCGAGGCCGTCGATGCGTCGTTGATGAAGAACCGCGACAGCATTTCGTTCGCGGCCATCACCTCCATGAATTCGGAGTAGTTGCCGAGTTCCATGTGATCGTTCGGTGCCGGCGTCGCCGTTGCCGCCATCTTGAAGCGACACCCCTTGAAGGCGTCAATCAATCGGCGTGTCGTCTTTCCGGTAAAGCTCTTGAGGATCGACGCTTCATCCAGCGACACGATGCCGAAGGCGGCCGGGTCGATCCTGTCGAGCCGATCATAATTGCAGATGTTGATACCGGGGCCGGCATCCGACTGTTCGCGGATCACGCGGGCCTCGTAGCCCCAACGATCTGCCCTGCGTTTCGTCTGACCGGCGACCGCGAGAGGCGTCAGAATCAGCGCCTTGCCGTTTGTTTCCTCTATCGCCTTCTGGCAGAATTCCAACTGGCATTCGGTCTTGCCGAGGCCGGTATCGAGAAACAGGCCAGTGCATCCGGCGCGAAGCGCAAACTCGACGCAAAGATGCTGGAACGGGAATAGATGAGAAACGAGTTCCGGCACATGCACCATGCCACGCTCACGCGCCCGGATGGCCTTGCTTTCGAGAAAGGCGGTGTACGCGTTCATCACGCCGCCTCCCCCTGCGCTGCGAGATAGGCGTCCGCCTCGCGCTGGCATAGTGCCCAGAGGGCGTCGTAGAGGTCGCCCGAGCATCCGAGGTCGGCTGCGATCACCAGCGCCTCAGTCGCCACCCTGTACGTCGGGGACAGGTCTCTGAGCCGGGCTGAGGGCTGGGTCTCGGGAGAGCGGAGGGTCACGCCGTGGGAGCGGTTCATGCCGACTTGCGCTCCCGCTCGTTGTCCGCTTCGGTCACCGCATTCAGGGCCGCCAGCAGATCGCGGATTTGTTCCTCGAACGGTGCGGCTTCGCGGAAAAATCGGTAGAGACCGCCGAGCGTTTCGGCGCGCTTCCGGAGTTCCTCCATCGTGTGGCGCAACCCACCACCGGCGAGCCCGCGCGCTTCCAGAATCTCGGCGGCGTTGACAGCCTCGGCCGCACCTCCGGCAGCGCCAAGAAGCTCGACAGCGATCTCGTCGAAGGACTGGTCAGGCAACAGCAAGGCCGGTCTCCCGCGTCCGTCCTATCTGGCGAACCTTGTGCGTCGTGGCTCCGGGCGAGCGCCCGAGTTGCCGCGATGCATCGACGACCGATAGGCCAGAGACATAAACGAGGTGTTCAAGTTTCTTGATCTCGTCCGGCGCCCAGTGGCGATTGTCGCCGCGCTTGCGCGATGGGTCTGCTTTCACGTCGAACACCAGCCGGTATCCGGTTCCCCACCGCGCCTCGATCCCGACACCAAGCGGGCGGACCAACTGACGAATCTTGCTCATGTGAACGCGGATCGTGATCGTGTCCTCCGGTCCACAGTCGGCGCCGTAGATGCGCTGGAGCAATCGGTCATGCCGAACGGTCCCCGGCCACGTTGCGTTCAGGACGATGAGAATTTCGCTCATGCGTGGCGACAGGCGGGCCGTGACGCCGTTCCGCGTTGCCTGATGGGTGTTGAGGTCGACGATGAGGCGAGACGGATCGACCGGCTGGCCGCAGCACGGACAGACGGCGGTCATGGTTGCGCCCTCCTCTTGTGTCCCAATACCTCGGCGGTAAAATCCTGCGCGAGCTGATCGCACATGCCGGCGCAATGGCGCGGGCCGTTGATGATCGACAGCCACGCCAGCCCGGCGGTCACCATGTCGGCCGCTAGGCGCTCGGCTTCGGACTTGCCGCCGGTGTCATGGATGCCGCGCACGATGTCGGACAGGTCTTCGGTGAGGAGGCTCATGCTTCCGCTCCCGCCAGTGCGTAGCCGATGCCTTTGACTTCCGTCACTTCCAGTTCAACTTCCGCCAGGATGCCGCCGTTCAGCGCGCCGACGGTGTGCTTCAGGCGCATCTCCGCGTCGTCCCCGCCGATGGGGCCGTAGAGGTTCGAGGCGATGTACTTCAGCCCGATCGGCGACGGCGCACCGCGCAAGAGGATCGCGCAGAGCTTCGCCTGCCTTACGGTCAGCGGAACCGATGCGCCCTTGAAGGCGATCTTCTCATTGCCCTCGGCGAGGGTGACGGTGACGCCGGCTCGGGAATATTCGGGGTGCGATGCGCCGTTGGTGGCTGGTGGCTGCGGCGCAGGCATAACCTCTACCGGCGCTTTCGGCTTTGCCACCGGTCCCGGTCGGGCGCTCTTCACCGGATCGCGCGACGGAAGGTTCAAGTCCTTCTTGATCTGGTAGACGCGGCTCTCGTTGACGCCGACAATCTTGGCGATGGCGCTGGCCGATTTCCCCTGCCCCCAGAGCTGCGCAACACGCTCCTTGGTGTTGCCGCGTGGGGGCGGTGCAGGTTCGGCTTCCTCCAAGTCTTCGGCCTCGTCGGCAATCTCCGACATGACGTCGGCCAGCGGGACCAGAGTTTCCGGGTGTTCCTCGACTTCGGCGAGCCGTTCAGTGGCCAATTCGACGTCGGCCCTGTCTTCGTCCGTGACGGGCGTTTCCGCTTCCGGCTCCTGTGGAGCCTCGATCACCGGCGCGGGCGTCTCCGGCCGCCTGAGAAGGCGCGCGAGGCCGTCTGCCGGCTCCGGTTGATCGGGATGCTCGTAGCGGAGTTCGTCGGCCCACGCAGGTCCGAGATCATCGTCCTCATCGCCAAGCATCGAGTTTTCGATATCGGCGTAGCTCTCCGCCCGGTCCTTGTTCGGGAACACCGCCACCACCCGCAGCCAAGGCTTGCCGTCGCCGTAGCGGATGCAGACCAGATGCACGGTCTCGGACTCGGTGAGGACCACGTAGGATGCGCTCATGCCGCCGCCCCTTCGTTGAACAGCACCAGTTCTTTCGGAGGAACGCGGGCGAGCGTCGCCGCTGCCCAATCCCAAACGCAAAGCGCATCGCAGCGATCTTCGTCCCGGCAATCCGCAGGCACGTATCCGAGAACCCGGCAGCGCTGCATGATCGCCCGCTTGCGCGGCGTCCGCCCGCCGTGGCGAGCCTTGCCAGTGAAATGTTTCGTCACCGTCGCCACCGCAGATTCGTGACAGGGGATGCCGAAGCGCTGGCACATGCCGTCGATGATGCAATGCAAACCGAACGCCGATCGGACCGCCGCCTCGTTGACGTGATGATCGGAAAAGGCAGCAAGCGAGAATGGCGCTTCCTTCGCGACCAGCGCCGGGCGATACTCGCGGAACGTCTTGTCGAGGAATGCGATCAGGTTCGCGGCCTGAAGCGAAAGCGCGCCACCGGGCTTCGACAAAGCGACAGTGGACGACTCCGGCATGGTGCCGGGCATCCCGGCCGCGAAGCCGAGAAGCCGTCCAACGTCAAACCCGATGATCGCGCCGCTCTCCATGGATCAGTGAACCGCCTCGGCCTCGCCCAGCGGCTTCGGATCGGCGCCAAGCGCGGCTTCACCGAGCGGCGTGTCGGCGAGCGGCCCGAGCGCTTCCTTCATCTGCTCGAAAGCGGCGCCCTCGTCGATGTCGAGGCCGGCGGCGAGTTCCGCCTTCTTGCGGTCGTAGCGGCGATCCTTCACCATCGCCTTCAGCGCCTTGGAGGGGATGCCCTCGTCCTTCGCCTCGATGATGACTTCCTTGATGTCCTCACGGATCGTCTTCGCCTTCTGCATGTACGAGCCGCGCTCGCTGTCGATCTGCCCTTCCAGGTTCTCGATGCGCTCGATGAAGGCTTTCGCCATGTCGGCGTCGATGCCGTTGGTCTGCTTCGAAACTCTCGTCTTGCGTGCCATGTAACTTTTTTCCTTCAGGTTTGAGGGATCAGCCCCACACACCGAACGCCAAGATCACCGCCCCAGCGATGCTCCAGAGAGCGGCCATTGCGATGATTGATCGATCTCGGGCGGTCATGCGCGCGCTCCGTAGTGGATCAGGAATGATCGCCCGGCCGGGACTACGCGGGACGACGACTGCCCCGGCCGGGCGTCAACGCGCTTGGGAGGAAGCGCGGAGGTCATGGGGATGGCTCCCCGGAAATAGACGCCGGCCGACAGCCCATGCCGCGAGGCCACGGCGGGGCGGCCGTCGACCGGCTATCCTCGCCAGTCGAGATGCGGCGGACGACTGGGCGAGGAATTGTTGCGATGCTGAACCTGCGCGGCTCGACGGCGCGCGCACGGCGCTTGCGGAGGGCGCTGACGGCCTTGCGATAGTCGGGCCACGTCAGGTGACCGGAAAGGAAATTCTCTCTCAGCGCCCACAGGTCGGCGCGGAAGATGCGCTCAGCCCGGAGCGCAGGATCGGATGTCGCCGCGGCCATGCCGGTGAAGCGCATCATCCGCCGCATGGCGAATTTTTGCATCGTCCCGTCCTCGTACAACGAGCCTCGTCCCGGAGGCGTGTGAGTGATCCGCTACGCGGGCCGTGTGGCCCCTACCCGCGCAGCGCGTTCCTTTCGGTTGCCGCGGTCGCTCGCACCACGGCCATTGCCATCTCGTTCCAGAACGCGCGTTGCCGATCGGCCGGCAGGTCCGCCACCGCCGCCTCAACCAGCTTCGCGCCGTGTTCGCTTCTGAGGATCGCCAGCACCGCCTCCGCATCCGGAGTCCGGTCGCCGGCCAGATATCGTTCAGCCGAACGTACCTCGCAGCCGATGATGGTTGCGAGTTCAGCCGCCGCCTTGTTCATCCACCAGCCGCGCGCTGCCTGCATGATGGATGGAAAAATCGACCGACCACTTGTGTGCCCAGCCGGTCGGTCGCCGACCAGTTGGTCGGTTGCCGTCCCGAGCGCGATGGTGGACGATGCCGGTGCCATGTCAGACCCCGACAACAAAAGGGACGGAGCGGGAGCCGGAGCGCCGTCCTGCGGGTATCAGGACAGCGTTCGGCCCCCGCCTCTTCACCGCGCCAGGCCGAAGATGTATGAGCGCATCGACGGCAAACGGCGCGGGAAGTCGATTGGCGGGAGGGCTTGTTCCGAAGGCTACGGCGGCGGCTGTGTCAGCTTGCCGCTTTCCGCCGCCGCGCCCCCCGGACGAGAAGCCTCCCGCCGCAAGGTCGTGATGTGAACGCCGCCGGGAACCTTCGAGACACGGGGGCGACTGTTGTGGTCCCCGGCGGCTATCAGCGCCCGCCGGGGCGCCGATTGGAATCAGATATTCGATTGGGACGGACCGGGAGGTCATGCGGCCCGCGCTCCCGTCGGCAGTTCGTGACTAGAACCGACAAGAATTGGCGGGTTCGGTGGGAACGTGCGCAAATCGAAAACGACGAAATGCGTCCCGTCACCGTTCGATTGCTTCTTCGGCTTCACGATGTCCCGGTGGCGGATCATATGAGCGCGCCACGCCGCCAGATCGATCACGTACCAACGACTGAATGCCACGGCGTCGTCGTGAGCCGCGTGCGCATAATCGAAGGCCACCTGATTGGGCCGAACGTCGCGCTCGATCTTGTCCATCGGCCAAGGCGGGTCGATAACAAGCACCGAATATTTGCCGCTCGGCGACGGCACGGCGACGGCCCGCACGGCGTCATTGGCCGCGCGCTTCGCTTCGGTCTCTTCGTCACGGATGGTTCTGGCCGCGCCCTTGACGGCCGCCTTGCCGTCGTCGCCGGGCAGATGAACGCGGGAAACCGAGGGTTTGCGCCGCGATCTGCCGTCGGCGCCGACGGTTTTTTCCAACTGCGGAATTTCCGCAGTTGCTTCGAGGCCGGCGCGCACCGTGCCAACAGTCTTGTCGTCAACACCCAATTCCGCGGCGATCTGCCGGTTGCTTCGGTCCGGTCGCTCGCGCAGGTCGTCGGCGATCAGAACGCGCCGCTGTTCCTGATTGAGATGGCGGCGGGCAAGATTAAGCTGGCGGGCATGCGTGCGCTTGTCGGCCTCGGATGCGAACGTGCGCACGATGCGCGGCCATTCCGAAATGCCGAGTTCGGCGCACGCCTTGATCCGGTGATGGCCGTCGAGAACATTGCCGTCGTCGTCGTACTCGATCGGCACCATGACGCCGCGTTCGGCGATATCGGCCTTGAGCGCGTCGTAATCGTCGCCGGCCAGATCAGGCAGAAACTGGTAGCGCGGCCTCGTCCGATCCAGACTGGCGGGAATCGTCAAGTCGATATCGGCCGCGGTCATGCGTCGATTCCTTGCGTGATGCGATGATTGGGGCCGGGCTGCGAATACAGATCAGGCCGGAGAAGGTGGCGCGGGATGCCAGTCACGCGCTCAACGTCGGGAACGTACTCAGCCGGAACACGGCCGATTTTCCTGTGCCAGTAGGAAATCAGCTGCGGGGTTTTGCCTATCGCGCGGGCGAGGTTCGATTGACTGCCCGCACTCTTGATCGCCAGTTCCAAGCCGTCCGACATACGGCTCTTTTACAATCATCTTTGTAACGGCGCAACAACTAAATTTGGCGCGCCGCTTGTAAGAGCCTTCGCTATAGGCGAAGCTATGTCGGAACTAGGAAAACGCGTGAAGGAAGCCCGGCTGGCGAAGGGACTAAATCAGTCCGAACTCGCCAGAAAGATCGGCGCTACTCCACAGATAATTTCAGCCATCGAGGGCGGCGACGTTGCGAACACGAAATATCTGGGGAAACTTGCGAAGGCGCTAGACCGACAAATCGAATGGCTCCAAGGGGATGCCGATTCGAGTCTAATTGGCGGTTTTAATCTTAACCAAGTGCCCGTCAGAGGGCTTGTCGCGGCCGGATTGTGGCAGGAAGATGGGCAACTGGTTGGGGACGAAACACCCGTGCCAAGCTCGCCGGACCCACGGTTTGCGCGGCTTCCGCAGGTAGCGTTTCGTGTCATCGGCAACTCAATGAACAAGCTTGTCGCTGACGGCGAATACGTGATTTGTGTGGATTACGCGGAAACGCCCATGCCCTTGCGCGAGGGCGATGTTGTGGTGGCCGAGCGCCGCCGTGCGGGCGAGACTGAACGGACTATCAAGACGGTGCGGTCAACCAGGGGCCGGATCGAGCTTTGGCCCCAGAGCACCGACCCTGCCCACCAGAAGCCTATCGCAATGGGTGCCCGCGAGGATGATACCGAGGTCGCGGTTGTCGGCCTTGTCATTGGGTTTTTCCGGCCCCGCTAAAAAAATTTGTCCCCAGCTACAAATTAGCCCTTGTAATCTACAAACGTTCTTGTAGACTATCCCTAATCGAACGGAAGGGATCAGGGACATGGCAACGACGCGGCGGACGAAGGCGAAGGCGAAGGCTGGCGAGACGAAGGCGCAAGAGGCTGCGCCGATCATCGCCGTCAAGGGCTTCGGCCCGGATTGGACGTGTCGCGGTTTCAAGTTTGAAGTCGGGAAAACCTACAAGCACGATGGTCCGGTCGAGCCGTGCGAGTCCGGCTTTCATGCCTGTCTCGATCCGTTCGACGTGCTGTCCTACTACGGCTTTGACGGCAAGTTTGCGGAAGTCGAGTTGGCCGGCGAGACGAAGCCGCACACCGAAGATACCAAGATCGCCGCCGCCGAGATCACCATCAAGGCCGAACTGACCATCCCCGCGTTCATTCAGCGCGGCGTCGATTTTATCATGTCGAAGGTGGATTGGAAGGGCGCATCGGAAAGCAACACCGGCGACGAGAGCGCCGCCACCAACACCGGCGACCTGAGCGCCGCCACCAACACCGGCAACCGGAGCGCCGCCACCA
>JAUYJB010000001.1 GCA_030688605.1 Hyphomicrobiales bacterium | reverse complement strand
CGCCCTTGATGGTGCCGGCGACCTGTTTCATCGCCTTGATCTGGGCTGCCGAGCCGACGCGCGACACCGAGATGCCGACGTTCACCGCCGGCCGGATGCCCTGGTAGAACAGGTCGGTCTCGAGGAAGATCTGACCGTCGGTGATCGAGATCACGTTGGTCGGGATGTAGGCCGACACGTCGTTGGCCTGGGTCTCGATCACCGGCAGGGCGGTGAGCGATCCGGCGCCGTTTTCCTCGGTGAGCTTGGCGGCGCGCTCGAGCAGGCGCGAATGCAGGTAGAACACGTCGCCGGGATAGGCTTCGCGTCCGGGCGGGCGGCGCAGCAAGAGCGACATCTGCCGGTAGGCGACCGCCTGCTTCGACAGATCGTCATAGGCGATCACCGCGTGCATGCCGTTGTCGCGGAAATACTCGCCCATGGCGCAGCCGGAGAACGGCGCCAGGAACTGCATGGGCGCGGGGTCCGAGGCGGTGGCGGCCACGATGATCGAATAGTCGAGGGCTCCGTTATCCTCCAGCACCTTGACGAACTGGGCGACGGTGGAGCGCTTCTGGCCGACGGCGACATAGACGCAATAGAGCTTGCGGCTCTCGTCGTCGCCCTGGTTGATCGGCTTCTGGTTGAGGAAGGTGTCGAGGATGATGGCGGTCTTGCCGGTCTGGCGGTCGCCGATGATCAGCTCGCGCTGGCCGCGCCCGATGGGGATCAGCGCGTCGATGGCCTTGAGGCCGGTGGCCATCGGCTCGTGCACCGACTTGCGGGGGATGATGCCCGGCGCCTTGACGTCGACCCGCCGGCGCTCCTTGGCGTTGATCGGCCCCTTGCCGTCGATCGGGTTGCCGAGCGCATCGACGACGCGGCCGAGCAGCGCCTTGCCGACCGGCACCTCGACGATGGCGCCGGTGCGCTTGACCGTGTCGCCCTCCTTGATGTCGCGGTCGGAGCCGAAAATGACGACGCCGACATTGTCGACCTCGAGGTTCAGCGCCATGCCGCGGATGCCGCCGGGAAACTCGACCATCTCGCCGGCCTGAACCTTGTCGAGGCCGTAGACGCGGGCGATTCCGTCGCCAACCGAGAGCACCTGGCCGACTTCGGTGACCTCCGCCTCCTTGCCGAAATTCTTGATCTGCTGTTTGAGGATTGTGGAGATTTCCGCGGCTCGAATATCCATCAGCCGACCTCTTTCAATGCGATATTTAGATTGTTGAGCTTGGCGCGCAGCGAGGTGTCGATCTGCCGCGAGCCGACCTTGACGATCAGCCCGCCGATGAGGCCTGCATCGACCTTAGCGTTGACCACGACGTCGGTTCCCATGGCCTCTTTGATCGCCGCCTTGAGCGCCTGCATCTCGCCGCGATCGAGGGCTTGCGCGGAGGTAACCTCGGCGGTGGTCTCGTCGCGATGATCGGCAAGGATCGCTCTAAAAGCGTCGATCATGTCGCCGACGGCGAAAAGCCGCCGATTCTTGACCACGAGTCCGAGGAAATTGGCCGTCAGGCCCGCAATCTCGGCGCGTTTCAGGACGGCCGACAGCGCCCGTGCCTGTTCGTCGGAGGAAAAGACCGGGCTCCTGACCAGACGCCGTAGGTCCTCGCTCTCATCGAGCAGAGCGGCGAATGCGTCGAGTTCGGACATCACCCGGTTGAGCGAATTGGCGTCCAGGGCCAGTTCGAACAGGGCGTTGGCGTAGCGCCCCGCCATCCCAGTTACGATGGATTGCCCATCAGCCACGTGCGATGCTCTCTGATATGCTCAAGTGCCCTGGCCACGAGGGCCGGAGCCCCCAAGCAAGCCCTTGAAAAAATAGAGTATTTCTATACGAAAGCGCCGCGCTCCGGCACGGCGCTTTGCGAAGCCAGCCCCCTCTAGCATAGAGGTCGGAGCCTGGCAACACGAGGCGAGGCTTCGCAGATGCGTGGATTGTCGCAGGGCAGGCATTCTCGGGACCGGGAATCTCCTGTTCTTCGGAGTTGCCGGCACGTGCGCCGTTCGTCAAAGAAAACTGTACGGGTCGATATCGACGGCAAGGCGCACGCCGCCCTTCGGCTCGCCCGCGGCGGCGAGCCAGGTGCGCAGATAGGCCTGCAGATCGACCGTGCGCGCCGCCTTGACCAGCAGGCGCCAGCGGTGGCGGCCGCGCACCAGCGCCAGCGGCGCCTCGGCGGGTCCCAGCACCTCGACGCCCCGCGCGGCCGGCGCCAGCCGCGCCAGGCGGCGGGCGAAGGCCGTCACCCGCTCCTTGTCGTGGCCCGAGGCGATGAGCGCGGCAAGCCTGCCGAAGGGCGGCAGGCGGTGGCGCTCGCGCGCCGCGATCTCGGCCTTGTAGAAGGCCTCCTCCTCGCCGCTCGCCAAGGCCTGCATCACCGGATGCTCGGGCAGATAGGTCTGGATCATGCCGCGGCCGGGGGTCTCGCCGCGGCCGGCGCGGCCGACCACCTGGTGCAGCAACTGGTAAGTGCGCTCGGCCGCCCGCATGTCGCCCTGGCCAAGGCCGAGATCGCCGTCGACGACGCCGACCAGCGTCAGCAGCGGGAAATGGTGGCCCTTGGCGATGAGCTGGGTGCCGACGACGATGTCGTATTGGCCTTGGGCGATGTCGGCGAAGCGCTGGCGCATGTCGGCTAGGCCGGAAACGAGATCGCTTGACAGGATGGTGAGGCGCGCTTCCGGGAAAAGCTCGCGGGCCTCCTCGGCGACCCGCTCGACGCCGGGCCCGCAGGCAACGAGCGCGTCCACCGCCCCGCAGGCAGGGCAGGCCTTGGGCGCGGCAACCGTGAAGCCGCAATGATGGCAGGCCAGGCGGCCGCGAAACCGGTGCTCGACGAGCCAGGCCGAGCAGTCCGGGCACATGAAACGGTGACCGCAGGCGCGGCAAAGCGTCAGCGGCGCATAGCCGCGCCGGTTGAGGAACAACAGCGCCTGCCCGCCTGCGGCGACGGCCGATTGCGCCTCTCCGACCAGCACCGGCGACAGGAAGCGGTTCTTTTCCGGTGGGTCAGCCTTCATGTCGATCAGCGCGATTCCCGGCATGGCGCGGGCGCCGTAGCGCGCCGGCAGCACCACCCGCCGGTAGCGGCCGCTATCGGCGTTGACGCGCGTCTCGATCGACGGGGTGGCCGAGCTGAGCACCACCGCAAAGCCGCCGATATGGCCGCGGACCACGCCCATGTCCCGAGCATTGTAGGTGACCCTGTCTTCCTGCTTGTAGGCCGGGTCGTGCTCCTCGTCGATGACGATGAGGCCGAGCTCCGCGAACGGCAGGAACAGGGCAGACCGGGCGCCGACGACGACCCGTGCCTCGCCGCGATGCACCGCCCGCCAGGTGGTCTCGCGCTGGCTTGAGGTAAGTTGGGAGTGCCATTGCGCCGGCTCGGCGCCGAATCGCGCCTCGAAGCGGTCTAGAAACTGGGCTGTGAGCGCGATCTCCGGCAACAGGATCAGCGATTGCCTGCCCTGGCGTAGCGCCTCGGCGACAGCCTCGAAATAGACCTCCGTCTTGCCGGCGCCGGTAACGCCGTCGATCACGGTGACGGAAAAGGCGTCGGCCTTAACCGCAGCGCGCAGCGCTTGAGCGGCTGTAGCCTGAGCTTTTGTGAGCATCGGCGCGTCGTAGTCGGGATTTAGGTCGGCAAAGGGAGCGGCCGGCGGTAACGGCACGCTCTCCAAGACGCCCTGGTCGACGAGCCCGTCGACGACGCTCGGGCTGACAGCTGCCGTCTCGACAAGATCGCGCTTGGTCCGCGCCAAGCCATCTTCGAGCACGGCGAACACGCGTTGCCGCGCGAGCGTCATGCGCTGCGGTTTAGCGCCGGCGTAGCGGATGCCGCTGCGCGGCTTTGGATCAGCGAGCGCCAGTTCGGAACGCAGTACCATGCGCAGCACCATCCCCGGCGGCGACAGCGTATAGGCGGCGACCCAGTCGACGAAGCGGCGCATCTCGGTCGGGATCCGGCGTTGTGACAGAAGCCGTTCAACGGCGCGCAATTTGCCGGCCGGCACCGGCTCCCCGCTTACCGATTCGTCCCAGACCACACCCATGACGAGACGCGGGCCCAGCGGCACTTCGACCACGTCGCCGGGCACAAGGTCGGCGATATCCCTTTTTGCATAGGAATAAGGCGCCGGAATCGCCAATGGCAGCAAAACGGAGACAATCGGATCGGTCGAGCGATTCATCAAGTTTCGAAATCGACGGGCGTCTGCTATGGGTTGCGATTGATCGGCTGGACAAGGAATGGCATGGTCGCGCCGGTTGCGCCACCGCGCAAACCGGAGTCTTGAGCGAGAAAGGCGACCATGAAGTTCTTTGCCGACACCGCCGACGTGGACGAAATACGCGATCTGGCCGAGACCGGGCTGATCGACGGCGTCACGACCAACCCGTCGCTGGTCGCCAAGACCGGGCGCGACTTCAAGAAGACGATCCGCGAAATCTGCGCCTTGGTCGACGGGCCGGTGAGCGCGGAGGTGGCGGCGACCGACGCCGACGGCATGATCGAGGAAGGCCGAGAATTGGCAAAGATTGCCGACAATGTGGCGATCAAGGTGCCGCTCACCTGGGACGGACTGAAAGCCTGCAGGACGCTCACCCAGGCCGGCACCAAGGTCAACGTCACCTTGTGCTTTTCGGCCAACCAGGCGCTGCTTGCCGCCAAGGCCGGCGCCAGCTTCGTGTCGCCTTTCATCGGCCGGCTCGACGATATCGGCCTCGACGGCATGGAGCTGATCGGCGAGATCCGCGCCATCTACGACAATTATGAGGTGCTGAAGACGGAGATCCTGGCCGCTTCGATCCGCTCTCCGAATCAGGTGAAGCTCGCGGCACTTGCCGGCGCGGACGTCGCGACCATCCCGCCTTCCATCATCAAGGGTCTGGTCAACCACCCGCTCACCGACAAGGGGATCGCCACCTTCATGGCCGACTGGAACAAGACCGGCCAGTCGATCACTTAGGAGCATCCTCTCGACCGTGGTATCGTCTCGTCAACCTTCGCGCGTCACAATGGTGGGCGGCATCGAAGGAGCACGAGCGGATGGGAGAAGAGCGGCAGAGCGCGTTCGTCATGGCGGCGACCGACGCCGCGCGGATGGCGGATCAATGGCTTGCCTATCTGAGCGACGAGCGCCGCGCGCCCAAAACAACGCGCGCCGCCTATGCACGCGATCTGCGGCAATTCCTCGAATTCCTACGGGGACATCTGGGCGGACCTGCACGTCTTAGCGACCTCGCTGCGCTTAGCCCGGCGGATGTGCGCGCCTTCCTCGCCCGACGGCGCATGGAGGGCATCACCGGCCGCAGCCTCGCGCGGACGCTTTCTGCCGTGCGCTCCTTCTACCGCTATCTGGAGCGCGCCGGCCTTGCGGATTCGGCTGCCGTTTACGCCATCCGCCCGCCGAAACGGCGCCACGGACTGCCGAAGCCGGTTTCCGCCGTCAAGGCGCGGGCGCTCGCCTCGGCCGAAACCCATGTCGGCCCCGGCGTCGAACCTTGGATTGGCGCCCGGGACGCCGCCGTGCTGGCCCTCCTCTATGGATCGGGCCTGCGTATTTCCGAAGCGCTGGGCCTCAACCTCAAGGACGCGCCGCTGCCCCAGCGCGACGACATGCTGCGGGTGACCGGCAAGGGCGGCAAGACGCGCCTGGTGCCGGTATTGCCCGCCGTGCGTCAAGCGATCCGCATCTATCTGGACCTCTGCCCCCATGCGCTGAGCGCAGACGGTCCGCTTTTCATCGGCGCCAAAGGCAGACGCTTGTCGCCGCGCATCGTCGAGCTGACGGTGGAACGGCTGCGCACGGTCCTCGGCCTGCCGGACAGCGCCACGCCGCATGCGCTGCGCCATTCCTTCGCCACTCACCTTCTTTCCGCCGGCGGCGATCTGCGCACCATCCAGGAACTATTGGGCCACGCCAGCCTGTCGACGACGCAAATCTATACCGAGGTCGACGAGCGGCACCTATTGGAGGTCTATGCCCGCGCCCACCCGCGCGCGTAAACGTAAACCAAGACCACGACCTCCCTGACGGCAATGGCGCACGATCCGATTTGCAGAGAAGCCTTTCTATTGGATGCAGCCGACATAGGCGCCAGCGATCCGGCCGCGCTCTTGAGCGCGCATTGCGAGTTGCCGCGTCAATGGCCCTGGTCGACCCGCCGACCGGGCAATCGGGTTGGGCAACACGGCGGCGAGCAAGCCTGCCTCGCGTGCTGTCAGGTTTCTTGCATCCTTACCGAAAAAGTGCCGGGCCGCTGCCTGAGCACCATAGATGCCAGGGCCGAGCTCAACCATGTTGAGATAGACCTCGATGATCCGCCGCTTGCTCCAGACGAGATCGAGCCAATAGGCAAGAGGCACCTCGAACACCTTACGGGCGTAGGAACGATACGGCCACAAGAACAGGTTCTTGACCGTCTGCATGGGAATGGTGCTCGCGCCGCGCGGCTCGCCGCCGTCGCTCGCTTCCTCCACCACCTGTTGAACCGCCTCCCAGTCGACGCCGTGATGGGTGCAGAAACGGCCATCCTCGGTCATGATCATGGTGGCTGGCAGGACCGGCGCGATGTCCTCAAGATCGACCCATTGATGGGCGATACCGCGCCCCTCCAGAAGCCGCCACAGCATCAGCGCGGAAACTGGCGGATCGACGACGGCATAGACGGGGACAAGCAGGAAGGGCAGCGCGATCAGCACCGCCAATGCAATGGCGAACCGGCGCGCGTTGCGCGCAAGAGCCGTACCGCGTCGACGCCGCGCACGCGGACGCGCGGTCATTGCCTTTCGCCCCATGTCGGGGTGGGTACACGCAGCCGGCAGTTTGTGCAACGTCGCCACATATTGCCCTGCCGTTGACGGCCGCGTCTTGCTGCCTGCGGGAGCCCCGGGATACAAGGGCGGGCATGGGGTTCGAGACCGAATTGAAGAAAGCGGCCACACGGGTCGAAGGCGTACTGGAAGGCATCGTCGCCGAGACCGCGGATGAGACGCCGGCGCACCTATTGGCCACGATGCGACATGGCCTGTTTGGCGGCAAGCGGATCAGGCCGTTTCTGGTCTTGGCTTCGGCGCGGCTGTTCGGGGTTGACGGGGTCGGCGTGCTGCGCGTCGCGGCCGCTCTTGAATGCGTGCACTGCTATTCGCTACTGCACGATGATCTGCCGGCCATGGACGATGACGATATGCGCCGAGGCCGGCCGACGGCCCATATCGCCTTCGGCGAGGCGGCGGCAATCCTCGCCGGCGACGCGCTTCTGACCCTTGCCTTCGAGATACTCGCCGGTCCGCGCACTCATCATGACGCCGGCATTCGCGCCGATCTCGTTCTTCATCTCGCCCGTGCCGCCGGCGCCCGCGGCATGGCCGGCGGCCAGATGCTCGACCTCGACGCCGCCGCGAGGAACGAGGACGAAGCCGCAGTCATGCGAATGCAGGCGATGAAAACCGGGGCGCTGATCGCCTATGCCGCGACGGCCGGCGCGATTCTTGGCGCCGCCGCCACCGCCGATCGCGCGCGTCTCGGCCGCTATGGACAAGCCCTCGGCGCCGCCTTTCAGATCGGCGACGATTTGCTCGACTGCGAGGCGACGCCCGGCGAAATGGGCAAGGCGACGGGCAAGGATGCGGCCGCTGGCAAGGCAACGCTGATCGCCGCGCTCGGGGCAAACGCCGCGCGCGCGCGCCGCGACGCCCTCATCGCCGAGGCCAAGTCCCAGCTTGAGCCATTCGGCGAGGCGGCGGCAGCGCTCACCGCCGTCGCCGATTTCGTCATGAGGCGCCGGAAATAGGCTTGTCGGGAGCCTCCACCGGCCGCCCGCCGAACCGCTTTTCCACATAGTCCTCGACGAGCGCCTTGAAATCCTGCACCAACGTCGGCCCACGCAGGGTCATGATCTTCTTTCCGTCGATGAAAACGGGCGCGGCCGGCGCCTCGCCGGTGCCGGGCAGCGAGATGCCGATATCGGCATACTTGGATTCCCCGGGGCCGTTGACGATGCAGCCCATGACGGCAAGGGTCAATGTCTCCACGCCGGGATAGCGCGTGCGCCATTCCGGCATGCGTTGGCGGGCGAAATTCTCGATTTCCTTGGCAAGCCCCTGGAACACCGTGCTGGTGGTGCGCCCGCAGCCCGGACAGGCGGTAACGACGGGCGCGAAGGACCGCAGCCCCATCGCCTGCAGGAGCTCCTGGGCAACCCGCACTTCTTGTGTCCGGTCGCCGCCCGGTTCCGGCGTCAGCGACAGGCGGATCGTGTCGCCGATACCCTGCTGCAGCAGCACCGCGAGCGCCGCCGCGGATGCAACGATCCCCTTACTGCCGAGCCCGGCCTCGGTAAGGCCGACATGCAGGGCATAGTCGCAGCGTTCGGAAAGCGCCGCATAGACCTTGATCAGATCCTGCACTGCCGAGACCTTGGCCGAGATGACGATCTTGTCCCGCCCAAGGCCGATTTCCTCCGCCCGTGCCGCCGAAAGGAGAGCCGACTGAACGATCGCCTCGTGCAGCACTTCGGCCGCGTTCTTCGGCGCCGTGGCGCGTGCGTTCTCGTCCATCAGCCGGGTCAGCAACTCCTGGTCGAGGCTGCCCCAATTAACGCCGATCCGCACCGGCTTGCCGAATTTCAGCGCAATCTCCACGAGTTGCGAAAATTGCGGGTCGCGTTTGTCTTTGAAGCCGACATTGCCGGGATTGATGCGGTATTTGTCGAGCGCCTCAGCGGCTGCCGGATAAGCGCTGAGAAGCTTGTGGCCGATATAGTGGAAGTCGCCGACGAGCGGCACGTCGACGCCCATCCGCGCCAGCCGGTCGCGAATGCGCGGCACGGCGGCCGCCGCTGTCTCACGATCTACCGTGATGCGGACGATCTCGGCGCCGGCGCGGGCGAGCGCCGCTGCTTGGTTCGCCGTCGCCTCGATATCGGCGGTGTCGGTATTGGTCATCGACTGGACGACGACCGGCGCATCGCCGCCGATTACGACGTCGCCGACGCGCACGGCCACTGATTTGCGCCGCCCTTGAAGCGAAGACTGATAGCTCATGGGTTCCATTCCGCAACGCGACGCAAATACCCGCCCACGCCCGCACACACCGTCGCGCTCAAGTCACTGCCAGTTCCGCGCAGGGCTTGTCAACTCGACCCCTTTCGATGTTCACCGACGCGCTTCTAAGCCCAACAAATCATTAAGGATACTAATTTCAATTCGACCAAAAATGTAGAACCGACTTTAACGCGCATATGTCTATTGTCGGGTGAGACTGCTCGCCCGTGCGTTGTGCATAGTCGTAGCGTTCCAGACCCGGGGAACTGAACAATTTGCACATTGCCCGGTGAGGAACCACAGCTGTTGGGTGGATTGACTGATCTGTAACAAGTTTCTGCTATGGCAGTGTACCTGGTTCGTGTTGCGTTGGGAGTATCCACATGACCGCCGCCAAATCGCTACTGAAGGCGCTTGCCGCGCAGCTTTCTCGTCTGAGCACCGACCGATCGGGCAACATCGCGACAATGTTCGCGATCTTGATCATTCCTATGATCGCCATGATCGGTTCCGCTATCGACTATTCAAACGCCTACCGCACCAAGTTGCGCGTCCAGGAAGCGCTGGATGCGACCTCCCTCGCGGTCAACCGCTCCATCGGCGAACGGAGCACGGAAGAGCTTCAGGACCTGGCGCAGGAAATGTTCGCCAACAATCTCAGCCTCAAACATACGGCTACACTGGCGAGCATCGACATTCAGGGCGACGAGCGCATTGTGACGCTGCAGGCGGACGGTGAGGTCAACACGTTCTTCATGTCACTGTTCGGAATCGACAAGATGAATTTCAGCGCCATGTCGCAGACGGTAACCGGGACCCGCAAATTCGAGATTTCCATGGTCCTCGACAATAGCGGCTCGATGGCCGGTTCGAAGATCCGCGATTTGCGCACCGCCGCCGACAATCTGGTCGAGGTTTTTTTCAAAGGGGAATCCGTCAGCGAGGCGGTGAAGGTTGGCATCGCTCCCTTCGCCGCGTCGGTCAATGTCGGCTCCGGATACCGCAACGCCTCGTGGATCGATTCGACCGGCATCTCGCCCGTCCATAGCGAAAATTTCGATGAAAACGTCAGCCGCTTCGACATTTACGACAACATCGCCAATGCCGATTGGGCAGGCTGCGTCGAAATGCGGCCCTATCCGCTCGATGTGCAGGACACCACGCCGGCGCCGAGCGATCCGGCATCCTATTTCGTACCCATGTTCGCGCCCGACGAGCCGGACGATGAGAGCGCCGCCGAGAACAACTATCTTTGCGACGATCCCAGTAGTGGAGGTGGTCGTAGAAGGCGCAGCAGCTGCTCGGGGTCGAGCATGACCTGGGACGAAGCCCAGATGAATGTCGACAAGTATTATTCCGGCGTCCGCGCGAGTGGCGACTACGGGCCCAACCACAACTGTACCACGACTCCAATCACGCCGCTGACGAGCACCAAGTCTGTCATCACGGCCGCGCTCGACCGAATGGATGCCAACGGCATGACCAACATCCAGTCAGGCGTGATGTGGGGTTGGCGCGTCATCTCGAATAAAGAGCCGTTCACGGAGGGCGTCCCGAGCAACGACAGGGATTGGATCAAGGCCATTGTGCTGATGACCGACGGTGCCAACACCCATCGCGGGAAAAATTCCCCGAATATGTCCATGTATTCGGCGTTTGGATATGCCCGCAACGGCCGGCTTGGCCCGCCCACGAGAAGCACCAGCACCCTGGTCGCCAGGATGAACGATCGCACGCTGGAAGCCTGCACCAACGTCAAGGCGGACGGAATTCTGATCTATACGGTCGCCTTCGGCATCGATGACAACGTCACTCGCACGCTGCTGCGCAACTGCGCCACCAACCCCGAGATGGCGTACACGCCGAGCAATGGATCGGAGCTTGTCGCGGTGTTCAACCAAATCGGCGTCGATCTGAGTACCCTGCGCATCGCCCAGTAAAGGAGGGGCGGCCGATATCGCCGCCCTTTCCCACCCCTAATTCGCTATAATCGCGGCTCTTCCAACGCGCCAGCGGGAGCCGCGCCCGTGCTTGTCCTTGAGGTCCTGACCGGCGACATTACCAAGCTCGCCGTCGATGCGATCGTCAACGCCGCCAATACGAGTCTGCTTGGCGGCGGCGGCGTGGATGGCGCCATTCACCGCGCTGCCGGGCCTGGGCTTGCCGAGGAATGCCGCCGCCTTGGCGGCTGTCCGACCGGCGAGGCCCGTCTGACGTCCGGCCACCGCTTGCCAGCCCGCTACGTGATCCACACCGTTGGCCCGGTGTGGCGCGGCGGCACTTCCAAAGAGGATGATCTTCTAGCCAGCTGCTACAGGAGTTCCCTTTCCTTGGCAGTGGAAAATGGTCTCGCCTCGGTCGCCTTTCCCGCTATCTCGACCGGCGCTTACCGGTTTCCATCGCGGCACGCAGCGACGGTGGCGGTCGGCGCGGTACGCGGCTATCTGATAGATGCCAAGGCGCCGCCACGGGTCATCTTCTGCTGCTTCAATGAGGAGTCAGCCCGGCTGCATCGGGAGGCATTGGCGGAAGATGGCTGAGTGCCCTTGGAAATGCTTTCAATATGATCATTTTTGTGAGCATAAGTTTCCGTAAGGCGACTACGAACGCAACAAACTCCGTGTGATCTATGTATCGGCCCTGCTCAATTCCTTATGCTCTCAAGCCTTGCAAAGAAATATTACTATAAGTGGAGCTTGACGGCAGACGAACGGGTTGTCCTGCTGCTGCCGCCGGCAACGCTGCTGTTCCCGCAGTCCGCCGCGGCTTGCTTGATGGCAATTGCCCTTGTTCTGCTCTTCACGCGCTTTCGCGACTACAAGGCAATTTTTTCGATCGTGCCGGCGCTCGTTCGCTCGCCGCTGGCGGTGACAGCCGGTCTGTTCTTGATTTGGGTGGACTTGTCGTGCCTGTGGTCTCCGGTGCCTGAGGTCTCAGCCACGCGCCTGTTCAAGACCCTGACGATGGTCGCCGCCACCGTCTTCTTGTTGGCCGTCGCGGCAACCGAGCGGCTTTCCGGCGACCGCTCGATGCGTTTCATGAGCGCCATAACCGTGCTGTGCGCGGCTCTGACCGCCCTGCTCATTGTCACATACCCGCAGGTCGGCACCCTCTTGGGTATCCGTCTCACCGACCGCCAATTCCACCGCATTGCGCTCATCCTAGCCTTGCTGCTGCCGTTCATCATGGCTCACCGCCGGTACAGCCTGGCGCTCAGGGCTGGGCTGTGCCTGCCGCTGATCGGGGCGGTGTTCATGACCGCCAGCGAGACCGCAAAGCTGGCCGTTCTGGTCGCCGCGGCGAGCTTCCTCTTGGCCACCCTTTCCTGGCCCACCGCCATATTCATCGTTGCCTTTGCGTGCGTTTTCTTGACGCTGCTCATGCCCCTCTTGTTGCCGTTTCTGCAATCGGCGATCCCCGCCGGCCTGATTGCCATGCTCGCCGACGCCCACGCTGCCGAGCGTCTGGCAATCTGGCGCGAGCACGCGCAGCTGATTCCGCTCCGCCCGTGGCATGGCTGGGGTATAGGGAGTACGCGCGCCGTGCTCGACCATGTCGACCCGCAGACCCTGATGGAACTGAAGATCACGCCCATCGTCGCCATCCACTCACATAACCAAATCTTGCAGATCTGGCTCGAGCTCGGCGCCATCGGTATCGGTCTGTTCTGCGCCGTGCTCATCGCGGTGGTCTACCGCATCAACGCCATGCCTCCCGCAACGCGGATCGCAGCCTTGTCCCTGATCGCCACCATCTATGCGATCAGCGTCGTCGGTCATGGTCTTTGGCAAAGCTGGTGGGTGGCACTGATCGGCGCCCTTCTGGTCTTGGTTCTGGCGCTTGAACGACGCGAACGGCAGATGCAAGGCATCGCTGCGCAGGCGGTGACTCGGATTCCCGCCTGATGAAGCCGCGGCGCCTCCTCATTTGTTGCAATTCGCTGGCCTATTTCATCAATCATCGCTTGGCTCCAGCGCTACTAGCGCGTGGCGACGGCTTCGAGGTGCATGTCGCGGCAAGCGCCGATATCAATCCGGCCGCCCTTTCCCAGCTTGGGCTCATTTACGAACCCCTCGTCATCACCCGCCGGCGTCTGGCGCCGCTTGCCGACCTCGGCGCCGCGCTTGCCGTGCGCCGCCTGGCCCGCGCGCTGGCCCCCGATGCGGTCCACGCGATCACCATGAAGGCAGCGCTGGTGACGCTGGCGGCACTGCCCGCGGACACGGACCGGCGCTTGATTGTTACCTTTCCCGGGCTTGGCCGGATCTTTTCCGATCCTCGTGGGCTGTGGCCGGGTCTGCGAAAGCGCACGGTCATCGCCCTGTTGCGGCGTTTCTTTCGCCGCCACCGCAAAGCCGTGGCGAGCTTCGAAAATATGGCCGACCGGGATTTCTTCATTGCCCGCAAGATCGTCACGCCGGAAAACACAGTCATACTGCGCGGCACCGGCATCGACCTTTCCCGTTTCGCGCCTAGATCGGCTGGCGACGTCAAGGAGGCGCAGCCTCCGACGGTGCTTTTCGCCGGCCGCCTGCTGCGGCAAAAAGGCATCATCGAATTCTTGGGCGCCGCCCGGTCCTATCTCCGCAAGGCACGGGACGAAGGCTGGCCGCCGGCCCGTTTCTCCGTCGCTGGCGAGCCAGACCCCGGCAATCGCGATTCCATCGACCAAAGCAAGCTTGAAGGCCTGAGCGCCGGTACCGGGGTAGTGCTTCTCGGCCATGTCGCCGACATGCCGAGCCTGCTGCAGCGCATGGACATATTGTGCCTGCCGACGCGCTATGGGGAGGGGCTGCCGCGCATTCTGCTGGAGGCAGCGGCAAGCGCGGTGCCGGCGGTTGTCAGCGATGTTGCCGGCTGCCGTGAAATCGTTATCGACGACGAGACTGGCCGTCTTGTCCCACCTGGCGACTCGCGGGCCCTCCTCGAAGCCTTGCATGAATTGATTGATTCGCCTGAGTTGCGCTTGAAGATGGGGCGCAATGCGAGAAGGCGGGTCGAGGACGGCGGCTTCGACGAAGAGACCATCGCCCGCGCTTTCCTCGCGCTTTACCGCAGCGACTGATCGTCCCCTCCGCGCGTCGACAACCATGTCCAAAGGCCGACCGTCGCGGCCGCGGCCGCAACGAGGGCGAAAAACGGCGCGGCAAGAGAGAAAAGGGCAAGGGCGACGAGGGCGAGGTTGAGGCCGGCGATCCGGACGACGACGCCGGCGTGGCTCATGCCCCCCTGGACGGCGCGCTGATAGGCGTGATCCCTGTGCGGCAGCCAGAAGGGCACTCCGCAAAGGGTGTGGCGGATCAGCGTTGCGCTGGCATCCAATAGGAAGAAGCCGGGCAGGATTATGGCGGCAGCGAGCGCACCGCTTCGCGCCAGCTCAATCAAGAGCCAGGCGACCAGGAATCCGAGCGTGACGCTGCCGACGTCGCCGAGGAAGATCCGCGCCGGATGCCAGTTCCAGGCGAGGAAGCCAAGCGCCGCGCCGCCCAAGACCGCGCCCTTCGCGCCAAGCCCGCCCCCGAGCCCGGCAACCGCCGCGACCGCAACGACGCCAAGACAGACGATTGCCGTCTCGGAGGTCGCCAGCCCGTCGATCCCATCCATGAAGTTATAGAGGTTGACGAACCACAGAAGGGCGAGACCCACGAGGGCACGGTCGAGCCAGGCGAATTCACCCCCGAGAATGACCGGGCTCCAAGGTCCGGCGAAGACGGCAAAGGCGACGGCGCAAGCCTGCGCGCCAAGCCGCGGCCTCCAGTCGAGCTCCTTGAGGTCGTCGAGCGCGCCGATGACGGCGAGAATGAGCGCGGCCCCGATCGGCACCGCATCGCCGCGGTCGAGCGGCCAGTCGAGCCAGGCCCACAGCGCCAGCACCACCAGCACCGCCGCCGCCCCACCGCCGCGCGGCTTCGCGGTTGCGTGCAGCGAGCGGGCATTGGGCTGGTCGTAGACGCCGTATCTGCTGAGCGCGCGAAGCGCCAGCCCGGTCAGCGCCGCGCTGGCGAGAAGCGCCACAATCCCGACAATGATCAATTCGCCCGCAAGCGCCATGGCACGGTAGCCCCCTAGAGCATGTTCCGCAAAAGTGGGAACCGGTTTTGCGACAAGAACATGCTCAACCAAATAGATCGGACCGAAATCCCATTCAGATCAGGTGGATTTCGGTCTATCCCAGTCTTCACCCGGGCGGCCCGCGCTGGCAAGAGCACGGCGACAAATCGGCGGTGCCCAGCCGCCGATTGACAAGCGCTCAACTGTAACTTTATAACATTTATTGGGAGAACCATCATGACCCGAAGCCATGCCCCTGCCAGCCAAGTCCGACACCTGCCGCGCAACCAGTCGCTCGTCCTCAACGCCCTGCGGCGCGGGCGCGGGCCGCGTACGGCCTATGAGCTGCTCGACGCGCTGCGCGACAAGGGCTTTCGAGCGCCGCTCACCGTCTACCGCGCCCTTGAGGGCCTGCGCGAGAAGGGGCTGGTGCATCGCATCGAGAGCATCAAGGCGTTCGTCGCCTGCTGCGAGGAGGATCACGACGACCGCCCCGCCTTTGCGCTGTGCGACCGTTGCGGCGCGGTGGTCGAGTTCGAGGACCCGGAGCTGGTCGCCCTGGTGCGGCGCGTCTCCCGGCGTACGGGGTTTACCATCGAGCGCGCCATGATCGAGCTGATCGGCACCTGCGGCCCCTGCGCCGGCGGCGGCCGGACGGACAAGAGACCGGGTGCATGAGCGCCGCACCGGCATCGGACGCGGGCGAGCGGCGGGAGGACGCCGGATCGGCGCCGTTTTCGTTCCTGCGCCTTGGCGCCCGCGAAAGACTGCTCGGCGCCGCCGCCGCCACGGCGGCCTTGTGGCTCGCCGTGTGGTGGGCGATCGCGTGAGAGAGCCGGCATGACCGCATCCGTCCGCTTCGACAATCTGACGCTCGGCTATGATCGCCACCCGGCGATCCACCATCTTGACGGCACGGTGCGGGCGGGTGCGCTGCTCGCCGTCGCCGGCCCCAACGGTGCCGGAAAGTCGACCCTGCTCAAGGGCATCGTCGGCCTCTTACGCCCGCTTCAGGGCCGCATCGTGCTCGACGGCTGCCGGGTCAAGGACATCGCCTACCTGCCGCAGGTCAACGGCATCGACCTGAGCTTCCCGATCAGCGTCCATGATTTCGTCGCCATGGGCCTGTGGCGTCGGGTCGGCGCGCTGGGGCGGATCGGCCGGCGGGAGCGCACCCGCATCGCCGCCGCCATCGGCGAATGTGGCCTTAACGGCTTCGAGCCCCGGCCCATCGCAACGCTGTCCGGCGGCCAGATGCAGCGTCTCCTGTTCGCCCGCCTCGCCCTGCAGGACGCGCCGCTCATCCTCCTCGACGAGCCGTTCATGGCTATCGACGAGAAGACGGTGGCCGACCTTCTCGCCCTCATCCAGGGCTGGCATCGCGAAGGCCGGACGATCCTCGCCGTGCTGCATGATCTCGACATGGTGCGCGGCCATTTTCCCGAAACGCTGATCCTCGCCCGCGAGCCCGTCGCCTGGGGGCCGACGCGGGAGCTCCTTGCCCACAGGGAGCATCTTGACCGCGCCCGCTCGATGATGGAGGCCTGGGACGAGGCGGCTGCCGCATGCCCGCGGGCGGCGGCATGAGCCCCGTCGAGCTCCTGTTCGCCCCCTTCGTCGAGGTGGAAGTCATGAAGCGGGCGCTGGTCGGCGGCTTCGCCCTGTCGCTCGGCGCGGTGCCGGTCGGCGTCTTTTTGATGCTGCGGCGCATGAGCCTGATCGGCGATGCCCTGTCCCACGCCATCCTGCCCGGCATCGCCGTCGGCTATTTCATCTCCGGCCTGTCGCTCACCGTCATGACCCTGGGCGGGCTCGCGACGGGCCTGGCGGTGGCGCTGTTGTCGGGCCTGATCGCCCGCGCCACGACGCTGAAGGAGGATACCAGCTTCGCCGCCCTTTTAATCGTGGCGCTTGCCCTAGGCGTGGCCATCGTCTCGCTCAAGGGCGCCGACGAAGAGCTTGTGCACCTGCTGTTCGGCGATGTCGAGGCGCTCGACCGGACGGCGGTCATGTTCCTCGCCGTGGCGGCAACCCTCAGCCTCGCCGTGCTGGCGCTCATCTATCGCCCGCTCGTCATGGAATGCGTCGACCCGCTGTTTCTGCGCTCGGTCAGCCGCGCCGGCGGCGTCGCCCATCTCACTTTCCTGGTGCTGATGGTGCTGAACATGGTCGCCGGATTCCGGGCGCTGGGAACGCTGATGGCCATCGGCATCATGATCGTGCCGGCGGCGGCGGCGCAGCTCTGGGCCCGCAGCGTGCCCGGCCTGATCGTCGCGGCGCTCGCCATCGGGCTCGCATCCTGCTGGCTCGGGCTTGCTGGCGCCTACCATCTGCGCCAGCCCCCCGGGCCGGCGGTCGTGCTGGCGGCGGGACTGTTCTACGCCCTGTCGGTCCTGTTCGGCCGCGCCGGCGGGCTGATCCGCCGTCTGCCGCCGGCCCCGCACCTCGAAGCCTAGATTTCGCCGTCTCGGGCAGCCTCGTCGTCGTCCTCGTTGAGGATGCGGTGGGCGGCACCCTCCATATCCTCGAACTGGCCGGAGCGCAGCGCCCACAGGAAGGCTGCAAGCCCCAGCCCCCCGAGAAAGAGCGCCACCGGGATCAGCACCAGAAGGTTGCTCATGCCGCGGGCCTCAGCGCCACCGCCGCATCGCCCGCCGGGGCGGGCGCGGGTGCTGCCTGGTCGCGGGCCGCGAGCATGCCGATCCTGAGCCTGAGCGCGTTCAAGGTGACGGTGAGCGAGGAGGACGACATGGCGAGCGCCGCGATCAGCGGCGAGGCCAAGCCGGCGACCGCCAGCGGCACGGCGAAGAGGTTATAGGCGAAGGCAAGCGCGAAATTCTGCCCGACCACGCGGTTTGCCCGCCGCGCCAGGGCGAAACAGTCGCAAACGCTCGCCAGACGATCGTTGAGAAACACGAAACTTGCCGCGGTGCGGCTCACATCCGCCGCCGTGCCCGGCGACATGGAGACGTGGGCCGCGGCAAGCGCGGGCGCGTCGTTGATGCCGTCGCCGACCATCAGCACCTTGCGCCCATTGGCGCCCAGTTCCTCGAGCCGCGCCACCTTGTCGGCGGGGCGCGCCGCGGCGGTGAACCGCTCAATCCCGAGCTTGTCGGCGACCTTGCGCACGGCGGCCTCCGTGTCTCCCGACAGAAGCTCGACCTCAAGGCCCGCCGCCCGCAGCGTGGCGATAGTTTCGGCGGCATCGGCGCGTATTTCGTCGCGGAAGCGGAATCGGATCGCCGGCCCGTTGCCGGCACGCAGCCAAAGCTCCATCAGCCCCTCGGCCCGCGCATCGCCGGTCGCTTCGGCGCCGCTCCATTCCGCGCGGCCGAGCCTGACGCGTTTGCCCGCTTGGACCCCTTCAAGGCCCTCGCCGGGGACCTCGCGGATTTGGCCTGTCTCCGCCGCCTCGATACCGCGCCTTGCGGCGGCATCCGCGAGCGCGCGCGACAAGGGGTGGCGGCTTTCCCGCGCGAGGCCCACGGCAAGCGCCATCGCCTCGCCGTCCGCGCTTTCAGCATCGACGAGCGCCGGCCGCCCCCGGGTCAGCGTGCCGGTCTTGTCGAACACCACCGTGTCGATGCCGGCGAGCTTCTCGATGGCTCCCCCATCCTTGACCATGATTCCGGAGCGGAACAGGAGGCCGCTGGCGACCACCTGGACCACTGGCACGGCGAGCCCCAGGGCGCAGGGGCAGGTGATGATGAGAACCGCGGTGGCGGCGAGGATCGAGGCGTGAACGTCGCCGCCGGTCGCCCACATCCAGCCGATGAAGGTCGCGGCCGCCAGGAGATGCACGCCGGGCGCGTAGACGCGCGCGAAGCGGTCGGCAAGCGCCACGTAGCGCGCCTTGCCGCGCTCGGCCTCCTCCATCAGCCGGATAGCCTCGGCGAGGAACGTATCGGCGCCGGCCGCCTGGACCTTCAGCTCCAGCGGCCCGGTGAGGTTGAGGCTGCCGGCATAGACCGCCGCGCCGGGACCGGCCGGCTCGGGGACCGTCTCGCCGGTGACCAGCGACCGGTCGAGGTCGCTCCTGCCCTTGACCACGACCCCGTCCACCGGCGCCCGCTCGCCGGCGGCGACCGCCACCGTCATGCCGGGCCTGACCCGCGACAGGGGCACGTATCTGCGCCCGCCGCCCGGCTCGATCAGCGTCGCGCCGGAGGCGCCGAGCGCCATCAGTTCGGCGACCGCGGAACGGGCCCGCGCGCGCAGCCTGTGGTCGAGATAGCGGCCGATGAGCAGGAAGAACAGAAGCGTCACCGCGGCGTCGAAATAGACGTGCGCCCCGTGATTGAGGGTCTCGTAGAGGCTGGTTCCCGCCGCCAGCAGCACGGCGAGCGAGATCGGCACGTCCATGTTGAGTCCGCCGCCCTTCAGCGCGGCGAATGCGGACCGGAAGAAGGGGCGCCCGGCATAGGCGATGGCCGGAATGGCGATCAGCGCCGAGATGGCGTGGAACAGGTCGCGGGTCGGACCTTGCGCCCCCGACCACACCGAGACCGAAAGCAGCATGATATTGGCGGCGGCGAAGCCCGCGACCGCCAGCGACCGCAACAGTTCCCTTCCCGCCGCGTCGTCGTCGCCCGCAGCGATAGCCGCCGCGTCGAACGGCTGAACCCGGTAGCCCAGCGCCGCGACGCGCCTGACGAGGGCGGCGGGGTCCGCCTCTCCGGCGCGCCAATCGACTCCGACCCGGCGCGTCGACATGTTGACGCGCGCGTGGGTCACGCCGGGTGTGGAATTCAGCGCCTTTTCGATGCGGGCGATGCAGGCGGCGCAATGGATGCCCGGCACCAACAGGTCGAGATGCTGCTTTCCGGCGCCTGCGTCGCGCACCCAGGCGGAAGGGTCGGGAAGGTCGCTCGGCTCCGGTTCCGGCGGGGCGATCACCGAACAGCAGGACATGGTCTATCCGTCTTCCCGGACCCACAGGCGGAAGATGCGGCGGTAGTGCCGGCCGGCGCCGTCGCGCGCGGTGACCTCGACGTTCCAGGCTCCCGCGGCAAGCCCGCCGTCCGCGGCATAAAGCCCGTCGCCCCGGTCGTCGAGCTCAACGGCGCGGTCCTCGGCCTCGTTGGTCGGCCGGCCGAGCCTGGCGGCGACGGCGAGGCCCGGTAGCGGCCGCCCGGTCGCATCCGTTATTTTGAAGACAACGCCGTCGGCGTCCGCCTCGAGATCGCTGCGCCAGCCGAGAAGCTCTTGCCTGGCCGCATCGGCGAGCACCTCGCCATAATGCTGGCTCTCCACATAGCCGTTGCGCGCGACGAGGCCGGTCCAGGAGCCTGCCGCGACCACCGCCAGCACCGCGTTCGCGCCGATGACGACGGCGAAAAAGGCTATGATTGCCGCCAGCATGTGCCGGCCGGTAAACTCGCGTGGATTTCCCTTTGCCATGGCCCGCTCGCCCTATCGTCATGGCGCGTGGAAGGCCGCATGGTAGTCCGCGTCTTCCTCGCCGGCGACGTCCTCGACCTCGAACTCGAACTCTGTCCGGCCGGCTCTAACATAAGCCGGCCCGACGGTGACATAAACCCTGAGCGAGCGCACCCGGTCGGCGCCGACATCGACGCGCACGCTCTCCGCCGGCGGCGCGTCGCTGCCGGCGACTGTGAAGGTCGCCCCTTCGAGATCCTCCAGGGACAGCTCGAAGCTGCGCGGCTGCGGCACCATGTTCAAAATCTTGACGGTGTAGCCGTTGCGCACGCCGCCATCGGACAGCCGCACATACAGAGGATTGCGGTCGTGCAGCACATTGACCTCGAGCCGGTCGCGGTCGGCCAGCACAGCCAGCATGGCGAGGCCGGCAAGCGCCCATACGGAGGCGTAGACGATGGTGCGCAGGCGCACCACCTCGCGCCAGGAAAGCTTGGCCACCTTGCCCGCCGCGCGCTCCTTGAAGTCGGTGAGCGTGGTGTAGGAAATCAGCCCGCGCGGCTTGCCGATCCTGTCCATCACCCCGTTGCAGGCGTCGATGCACAGTGCACAGGAGATGCATTCGAGCTGCTGGCCGTCGCGGATGTCGATGCCTTGCGGGCACACGGCAACGCACATGTTGCAGGCGACGCAGTCGCCGAGCGAGGGGTCGCGCTGCTTCGCCAGGTATCCGCGCGGCTCGCCGCGCCAGTCGTTATAGGTGACGATCAGCGTGTTTTCGTCGAACATCGCCGACTGGATGCGCGGCCACGGGCACATATAGATGCACACCTGCTCGCGCATGAAGCCGGCGAATAGGTAGGTGGTGCCCGTGAGGACGGCTATGGTGGAATAGGCGATGAACGGGGCCTCGCCGGTGACGAGCGCCTGGGCCAGCCACGGCGCGTCGGCGAAATAGAAGATCCAGGCCCCCCCGGTGGCGACCGCGATGACCAGCCAGGCCGCGTGTTTGACAACCCGCTTTGCGATCTTTTCCAGCGTCCACCGGGCCCGGTCGAGCATGATGCGGGCATTGCGGTCGCCCTCGACGAAACGCTCCACCACCAGGAACAGGTCGACCCAGACGGTCTGCGGGCAGGTATAGCCGCACCAGGCGCGGCCGAGCACCGAGGTGACTAGGAACAGGCCGACGCCGGCCATGATCAGCAGGCCCGCGACATAGTAGAATTCCTGCGGCCAGATCTCGACAAAGAAGAAATAGAATCGGCGGTGGGCGAGGTCGACGAGCACCGCCTGGTCCGGCGCGAAGGGACCGCGGTCCCAGCGGATCCAGGGGGTAAGATAGTAGATGGCGAGCGTCACCGCCATCACCCACCATTTGAGGGCGCGGAAGGTGCCCGAGGAGCGCATCGGGAAGATCTTCACGCGCGCCTTGTAGAGCTCGCGCGTCGCTTCCTTGCTGACGGGTTCGACATCGACGCGGTCGACCGCGTCAACGTCGCGCATGACGGTGTTCATCGACAGGTCCAAACGGCTGAAACCTTATTTTGTCGTCAAGGTTCCGGCCACAATAGCTATTCACCGCCGCCCAACGAATGCACGTAAAGCGCCAGCTGCTTGATGACTGTATCGTCGAGCCGCCTGGCCCAGGCCGGCATGACGCCGTGGTTCGGGTTGGTCACTTGTGCGGCAATTGCCTCGGCGCTGTCACCGTAAAGCCAGATCGCATCGTTTAGCGCCGGTGCTCCCTGGTTCCGGTCGCCGTCTCCGGTGGCGCCATGGCAGTCCGCGCAATTGTCGGTAAAGATCTGCACCCCGCGGATCGTGGAGTCCGCCTCATGGTCCTTGCCGGAAAGCGACAGCACGAATTGCACCACGTCGGCGATCTGCGCCGGCTCCAGCAGCCCATCGCGGCCGAAGGCGGGCATCTCCGAAATCCGCGCATCCTCGTCGGCGGCGTAGCGGATGCCGTGGCGGATGCTCATGTCGATGCCATCGAGCGAGCCGCCCCACAGCCAGTCGTCATCGTTGAGATTGGGAAATCCCCGCCCCCCTTGCGCGCCGGAGCCGTGGCAAGGCGAACAGTTGACCGCGAAGGCCGACCTGCCGCCGGCCAGCGCAAATTCGAACAGCGACTGGTCGGCGCGGATGTCTTCGAGGGGAAGGACTGCGATCTGATCCAGATACTGGCTTTGCGCCGCCTTGGCGGCGGCGATGTTCGCGGCCACTTCAGCGCGGCTCGAATAGCCGAGAACGCCGCTGGTCGCGGAGCTTACCAGCGGCCATGCCGGATAGAGAATGGTGTAGATCAGCGCCCAAACGATGGTCGCATAGAAGGTCCACAGCCACCATCTCGGCAGCGGCGTATTGAGCTCCTTGATGCCGTCCCACTCATGGCCCGTGGTTTCGGTTCCGCTCACTTGGTCGCGTTCGGGCTCCGCCATGGATTAGTCCTCTTTGAGCGGGATGCGGGCGGTATCCTCGTAGATCTCCTCGGCGCCCGGCCGCATCACCCACATGATGACGGCAAGGAAAACGACGACCAGGAACACCAGCCCCCAGGTGTCGGCAAGATGACGTAGCGTCTCATATTCCATTGGCCTTACCTCAGATTTTCCGGCGCGTCCGCCTTGTAGACGGTGAAGTCGACCAGCGTGCCGAGCATTTGCAGATAGGCGACCATCGCGTCCATCTCGGTGATCCGCGCAGGCTCGCCGTCGAAGTCACGCACCGCGATCTGCCCACCGTAGCGCTCCCAGAGCGCGTCGACGCCGTCGTCCTCCTCGTTGGTTTGTGCCTTGAGGTCGACGGCTGCATTTTCGATCATCTCGTCGGTATAGGGCACGCCGACGGCGCGGTTGGCTTGCAGGTGCGCGGCGATATCGTCCGCCTCAAGTTCGGTCCGGGCCAGGAACCCATAAGACGGCATCACCGATTCGGGCACCAGTGCGCGCGGGTCGGTCAGATGCTCCACGTGCCATGTGTCCGAGTAGCGGCCGCCAACGCGGGCAAGATCCGGCCCCGTTCGCTTCGAGCCCCATTGGAACGGGTGGTCGTACATGCTCTCGGCCGCCAACGAGAAGGGGCCGTAGCGCTCGACCTCGTCGCGGAACGGGCGGACCATCTGGCTGTGGCAGACATAGCAGCCCTCGCGGACGTAGATGTTGCGCCCGGCCAGCTCCAGCGGCGTATAGGGCCGTATCCCCTCCACCTTCTCCACCGTGTTCTGCAGATAGAACAGCGGCGCGATCTCGACGATGCCGCCGACGGTGACGACGAGAAGGCTGAGCACCAGGAGGAGCGTCGCGTTGGTCTCGATTTTCTTGTGATCGATCATTGCCCGATCTCCTCCGCGTCTAAGCGCGCGACGCGGCGGGCGCGCCCATCGGCGCCTCGGAGCGCTGGTGGCCGAGAATGGTGCGCCAAATGTTGTAGACCATGACCAGCGCGCCGATGAGGAACAGCCCTCCGCCGGTGGCGCGGATCAGATAGAAGGGATGCATCGCCTGAACGCTCTCCGCGAAGGAGTAGACGAGGAAGCCGAGAGAATCATATTCGCGCCACATCAGACCCTGCATGATGCCGGAAACCCACATCGCGGCGGCGTAAAGGACGATGCCCAACGTCGCCAGCCAGAAGTGCCAGTTGACGAGCCGTAGAGAGTAGAGCTCCGGCCGGTTCCACAGCTTCGGCACCAGATAGTAGAGGGAGCCGAAGGAGATCATCCCGACCCAGCCGAGCGCGCCCGAATGCACGTGGCCGATCGTCCAGTCGGTATAGTGGCTGAGCGAGTTGACCGCCTTCACCGACATCAACGGCCCCTCGAAGGTCGACATGCCGTAGAAGGCGACCGAGATGACCATCATGCGGATGACGGGATCGGTCCGCAGCTTGTCCCAGGCGCCGGACAGCGTCATCAACCCGTTGATCATGCCGCCCCAACTCGGCATCCACAGCATCACCGAAAACACCATGCCCAGCGTCTGCGCCCAGTCCGGCAGTGCCGTGTAGTGGAGATGGTGGGGGCCGGCCCAGATATAGAGGAAGATCAGCGACCAGAAGTGCACCACTGACAGACGGTAGGAATAGATCGGCCGCTCGGCCCGTTTGGGTACGAAATAATACATCATGCCGAGGAAGCCGGCGGTGAGGAAGAAGCCGACCGCGTTGTGCCCGTACCACCACTGGGTGAGGGCATCCTGCACGCCGGCCCACACCACGTAGCTCTTGGTGCCGAGGAACGACACCGGCACGGCGAGATTATTGACCACGTGCAGCATTGCGATGGTGACGATGAAGGAGAGATAAAACCAGTTCGCCACATAGATGTGCGGCTCCTTGCGCTTGTAGATGGTCCCCAAGAACACCGCCAGATAGGCGACCCAGACGAGGGTCAGCCACAGATCGACGTACCATTCGGGCTCCGCATATTCCTTCGACTGGGTGACGCCGAGGAGATAGCCGGTCGCCGCCAGCACGATGAACAGCTGGTAGCCCCAGAATACGACCCAGGCGAGATTGCCGAAGGCGAGCCTGGCGCCCGTGGTGCGCTGGACGACGTAGAAGCTGGTGCACAAAAGCGCGTTGCCGCCGAAGGCAAAGATGACGGCGGACGTGTGCAGCGGCCTCAGCCTGCCGAAGGTGGTCCAGGGCAAGTCGAGATTGAGCACCGGATAGGCGAGCTGCAGGGCGATGACGAGGCCGACCAGAAAGCCGGCGATGCCCCAGAACAGTGTGGCGATGGTGCCGGCGCGCACGACACTGTCGAGATATTTGCTTTTTTCAACCTTGCCGCCGCCGCTCGGCATCGTCCTGATGCGAATGGCGATGGTGACGAGGCAGGCCAGGACCACCACCCATGCGTGGGCGGCAAACAGCCCGTCTTCGGCCTTTACCGCCACGACGAGCGCCCCCAGTCCGCCAAGGCCCAGTAGGATGATCGTCGCAATCGCCCCCATTACATATCCTCCGCCACGGCCGTCCAGCAGTCCCTATGCGACATCATGTCCGGCGCCCGCGGCCCGGAGTGACCTGGGCGCCGTATCTGGGGCACCGTCCCTCCTGCGGTGGTGGGAGGCATTGACACAAATCAAAGCCGCTCGCAGCCGAACAGAGTAGGTGGAGTAAAAAAGACCCGCCAGACGGTCCAAAAACGGGCATCCAAATGATGAGGAACCGCCAAATGTCCGAGCCGCGTCTACACGGGCTTGGCGTTTCGCAGCCGAGCACGAACGAAGAGTCGGTGTCGACACCCAACCCTCTTGATCTGATCGAGCTCCAGCATGCTGGCCAGGTATCCCTGTGCGACGCGCTGGAGGAGATCGCCGACAGCCTGCCGGGTAAGATTGACGCCGCAGTGATGACCAGGGCGGTGGCTGGCCTAAGCAATGACCTGCCGCTGTTGCAGCGCGACATGAACGAGGGAGTGTTTCCCCTCCTGCAGGCCCACTGCCTGCCCGAGGACCGCGTCGAGGACATGCTGCCGCGCTTGATCATGGAGAAAACGATCGACCTCAGCTTTGCCGGCGAGATCATCGAGGCGCTCGGCGCCATGGCCGGCGGCGCGCCCGTCAGGAATCCGAATACGCTCGGCTATATGCTGCGCGGTTTCTTCGAGAGTTACCGCCGGCACCTGCATTGGGAGAGCACGGTGATCCTGCCGATCGCCCGCAAGCGGTTTTCCGAGGGAGCCCTGCGCGAACTGAGTGGCAGGATGCGCACGCACCGTTCAGAGTGCGAAATGGGCCGCGAGCCGAGCCGGCCGACCTAGAGCCGGAACATCTCAAATCGCGTAATGCTGGATGATCGCGGCAATCCGCCGTGCGGCTGTTTCAAGGGCCTGTCCGCCGACGCCTGTGCAACCCAGAAGCAAGCCGCTGCGCCGCGGCTTTTCCAAATAATACTGGCCGATGAAGCGGACGGTCAGTTGGGCCTGAAGACAGTCTGCGGCAAGCGCCTCTTCATCTCGGTAGCCGAACCAGACCGGCAGGGACAGCCTTCCGTCCGGCAGGGCGACGCTAGAGCGGTTCATGGTTATAGGCGAGCTTCGCCCGGCGCGTCAGCGCCACGCCGCGTGCCTTTTTGAGGTTGGAAAAGAAATGGCCGTTGGTGATGAAGTCGGCAAGCGCTGAGGCGCGCGCACCGCTATGGATGCAGAATGGGGATCGAGCAAAGCCGGCCGAGCCGTCTCCTGCCGCCGCATCTTTGCGTACGGCCCGCGGCGCCCCACATATCAGTGTGAAACGCGCCGTCCCACAGCGCAAATTCATCCCGGTCAAATGGCTGCACATCGCCGGGAGGGGCATACGTGACGCAACAAGCCAAGAACCAAGCGGATCGAATCCTTTATGCCGTCGGTGACATTCACGGGTGCGCCGACCTTCTGGCCGAACTCGAACACAAGATCGTCGCCGACTGGGAGCATCAAGGCCGCAAGGAAAGCCTGTTGATATTCCTCGGAGACTATGTCGACCGCGGGCCGCAATCCGCGAAGGTCATCGAGCGGCTGATCGAGGGCTTCCCGCCACCGTCGGTGCATTTGCGCGGCAATCACGAGCAGATCTTGTTGGATTTTCTCGACGATCCGGGGCTGGGCGATCTGTGGCGGCGCAATGGCGGCATGGAGACGCTCGCTTCCTACGGCGTCGATATCGACGCGATCTATAACGGCGGTGGGTTCGAGCGCGCCGCCCGTGATCTGAAGGCGTGCTTGCCGGCGGCGCATTTGAGCTTCCTGAACGGGCTCAAGATGTGGTTCCAAGCCGGCCGCTATTTCTTCTGTCACGCCGGCGTGCGCCCCGGGGTGCCGCTCGAGGCACAGACGGCGGACGATCTGCTGTGGATCCGCGAGCCTTTTCACTCCAGCCACACGGATTTCGGTAAGATCGTGGTACACGGTCACACGCCCGTCGAAACAGCAGACGTTCGCCCCAACCGCATCAATATCGACACCGGCGCCGTCTTCTCCGGCAAGCTGACCTGCCTGGTAATGAACGGCGCGGCAACCAGGTTCATCACCACCTGATCCGGGGGGTGGAGCCTTTCGGGCCCAGATTGACGCATGCGAGCAGCAAAGGCAGAAACAGGCACGGCACCCGCCGACGGCGGTTGGAACGGCTTCATCGCCGAGAAGCTGCGCGAGGCGGCAGCCCTGCTCGCCCAGCAGCAGGCCAACCCTTTCCGCGTCTCCGCCTATCGCCACGCCGCCGACACCATCGCCGCGCTCGACCGCGACGTGGCGGCGATCTTTGAGGAGGACGGCGAGGAAGGGCTCGAGGCGCTGCCCCATATCGGCCGCTCGCTTGCCGCCGCCATCGCCGAGATGGTGCGCACCGGCCGCTGGTCGCAACTCGATCGCCTGCGCGGCACGCTCGACCCGGTCAAGGCGTTCCAGACGGTACCCGGCATCGGGCCGGAGCTTGCCCGGCGCATCCACGACCATCTGCATATCGACACGCTGGAGGCGCTGGAGCTTGCCGCCCATGACGGCAGCCTGGAGCGGGTGCCGGGCCTCGGGCCGCGGCGCGCCGCGATTGTCCGCCATGCCCTTGCCGCCATGCTCGCCCGCCGCCGCCCACAGCTCTCCGGTGCGCTGCCGGCGCGCCCCGACGTCGGCCTCATCCTCGACGTCGATGCCGAATATCGGCGCAAGGCCAAGGCCGACACCCTGCCGAAGATCGCACCGCGGCGGTTCAACCCGACCGGGACCGCCTGGCTACCGATCCTGCATGCCCAGCGCGGTGACTGGGAGTTCACCGCGCTTTTCTCCAATACGCCGCTGGCCCACGAGCTCGGCCGCACCCGCGACTGGGTAGTGATCTACTTCCACACCGACAACGACCCGGAAGGCCAGTGCACGGTGGTGACCGAGACGCGCGGCAGCCTGGAGGGGCAGCGAGTGGTGCGCGGCCGCGAGGAGGAGTGCCGGCGCCACTATCGCCAAGCGTGACGCATCAGGCCACAGCACGGCGGCCTTCCAGGAAATCCTCGGCAAGCTCCGTCACATTGGCAATGCGGGCTGAGGCGATCTCTTCGACGCGCGACCGCAAGTCCTCGACCGGGGTACCGTCCGCGGTGGCGATGCGGATCTCGACCAGCGCCGGGTCGGTGATCGGGTGGCCGATGCGGCTGACGAGCATGCATTGCGCCGCCGCCACCTGTTCGAGCTCGGCGCACAAGGCCTCGGCGATGATCCCGGCAAGCGCGTTATAGAGCTTGCCGACATGGGTGACCGGGTTCTTGCCGGCGGCGGCCTCCAGGCTCATCGGCCGGTGCGGGGTGATGAGGCCGTTCATCCGATTGCCGCGACCGACCTGCCCGTCGTCTCCGGCTTCCGCCGAGGTCCCGGTAACCGTGAGATAGACCGAGCCGGCGGCGACATCGTCCGCCGTGTTGACCGCGATCCGGGCTTCCACGAAGCCGTGAGCAGCGGCGAGCGCCCGCACTTTGTTTTCGGCCGCCCGCTTTTCGGCAAGATAGGAGTCCATGTCGCCGAGCTGCGGGCCGATCATGGCGCAGGCGACGGTCATTTCGAGCCGCTGATCGCGCCGGAACGCCATGATCTTGACGTCCTCGCCGCGCGCCGGCGGCAGCCCGCCGCCCGCTTCGCCTGCAAGGCTTGCGCCTGCCGCGCGCACCAGCTCTTCCACCGGCGACAGCGGCGCATAGCCGACCCCGAAGGAGGTGTCGTTGGAAAACGGCACCTTCGCCTGCCGCTGGCGCTCGAAGACCTCGACGAGATCGACCGAGCCGGGCCGCACCAGATTGTGGATGCAAACATGGCGCTCAGGATCGAGCGCGTGCATGTTCCCGGCCAGCCATTGCCGCGAGCCTTCGACCGCGATCTCCTCGATCGGGACATCGTCATTACCGATGCGCGTCACCGCGCGCCCGCACAGATAAATGTCGATCGGCTCAAGCACCTCTCCACCGCCGAAACGCGCCTTGGCGCTGCCGCCGCGCAACAGCGCCTTGTCGACATTGTGATGCAGGATGGCGCCGTAGCGGTCGCGATAGTGGCGGCTCAGATTGCGCGAAAAGGCCTCCGCCAGTGCATCGCAGATCGTATCCGGATGGCCGAGGCCCTTGCGCTCGACGATCTCGGCCGGCCCGGCGCCGGCCGGCAGCGCGCTCAGAACCAGGGCGTCCATCGGCTACGGCTCGTCGAACGGCATCAAGGTGAGCGCCGGATCATGGGTCGGGCCGTCTCCGTTCCCGCTCCAGCCCTCCGCCCCGATCAACGGCACGAAGGCGACCCAGAACAGGTCCTCTTCCTCGAAGCGGTCCTCCGCCGTCCGCGTCACCCGCACCAGCTGCTGCATGCCGCCGGGCCGCTCGACCGGGATCACCAGCCGGCCGCCGACCTTGAGCTGGTCTTTCAGCGCATCCGGCACCCGCGGCCCGCTGGCGGTGACGCTGACGCCGTCATAGGGCACCGCCTCCGGCCAGCCCTTGGTGCCGTCCGCCTCGATGACGTGGACATTGTCATAGCCGAGCCGCTCGAGCGTCTTGCGCGCCGTCTCGACCAGCCCGTGCAGGCGCTCGACGGTATAGACCTCGGCGGCGATGGCCCCCAGCACGGCTGCCGCATAGCCGCAGCCGGCGCCGATCTCGAGCACCCGCTCGCCGCCCTTCAGAGCCAGCGCCTGGGTCATGTAGGCGACCATATAGGGCTGCGAGATCGTCTGCCCCTCGCCGATCGGCAACGGCATGTCGGCATAGGCGAGATCGCGGTATCGCTCGTCGACGAATTCGTGCCGGGGCACGGTGCGCATCGCATCGAGCACCAGCGGGTCATCGATGTCGCGGCCGGCAATCTGGAACTCGACCATCTCCTCCCGCAAGCGGCCGTAATCGGGCGCAGTTTTGCTCATCATCGCTATGTTCCACTCTTTCTTCGCCCTTTCGCCATGACGTGCGTCAAGACAGCCGCGCGGCGATGACGCCGTCCCTGTCGCGCTCTATGGCGACGCCGAGCGGCGCGCTCTCCCGGGCCAGCATCCCCGCCAGCCACTCCGCCTCCTCGGGCGAGGCGCGGACCAGCGAGAATCGCCTGACCCGGAACGGCAGCATGCGAAATGCCCTGAGCGCGCCTGCGCCGGCATCGAAGCTCGCGGCGTAGAGCAGGACGAGATCGCCGCGATAGGCCTCATAACCGCGTATACCCTCGTAATCGTTGAGAAAGTCGCCGCAGCCATAGAGGATCGGCTTGCCGTGATAGAGCTCGATCCCCTTGGGGTGGTGCGAGGAATGGCCGTGGACGATGTCGACGGCGCCGGCGTCGATCAGCCATTGCGCGAAGCGGCGCTTCTGCAGCGAGATCGCATAGCCCCAATTGCCGCCCCAATGGATCGAAGCGACGACGATGTCACCCGGCCCGCGCGCCGCGCCGACCTGGGCGGCGATGGTCTCGGCGCTCTCCTCGCTGAGGTCGGCCAAGAGATTGACGCCCGGACACTCCGCCGTCGCGGCCCAGTCGAGGGGAACGCCGCTCGACGGCGAGCCGAAGGCGAAGACGAGGACGCGGCCAGCGCCGCATTCAATGATCGCGGGCGCCGCCGCGGCCGCCGCGTTAGCCCCTGCGCCGGCGATCTTCAGGCCCAGGGCCGGCAGGGTCGCAAGCGTGTCCGTCAGGCCCTCCAAGCCCCAATCGAGGACATGGTTGTTGGCGAGCGTGCAGCAGTCGATGCCGGCGGCGGCAAGGCAAGCGGCGTTTTCCGGGCTCATCCGGTAGTTGATGCCCTTCGGCGCATGATCGTCGGAGCGGGTGACGGCGGTCTCCAGATTGACGATCCAGGCATCCGGCGCAAGCGCGTCGCGCGCCGCCAGCACGTCGCCCCAGACATAGGCCAGATCGACCGGATAGCGGATCTTGCCGTTGGCGTCTTCGGCAAGCGCCACATAATCGCGCGCCGAGGCCACATAGCCCTCATGGAGCCGCGGGTCGCAGGGCTTCGGCAGCACCTGGTCGATGCCGCGGCCGGTCATCACGTCGCCCGACAGGGCAAGCGTGATCCGGCCGCCATTTCCCCGCCGCGCGGGTCTGCCGCCTTTTCCCGCCATGCCCCAATCCCCCATCCGCATGGATCAACAGCCTCAAGCATAGCGCAATTGGGCCATCTCATGTCGCATCTTGACCCCGATCAATGACGTTTTGCGGACAGGGACGAGAATGGGGGGCGGTTCTGCCTCTGGGGCGCCCCAGGGGGAGCCAGGGGAGGTCGGCATGGAACGCTACTCACTCGACATCGCGCCCGAGCAGGTGGTCCTGTGGCTGCTCGACGAGCAGCGGAGGGGGTGCCGAAAGCTCGAAGTGTCGGCCTCCCGCGCCTACGAGGCGCCGGAGATTGCCGCGCGCGAGCTTTCCGGTCTCGGCGACGAGGAGCGCGACGAGCTGAGCGACGTGCTCGAAGTCGGCCTGTTGGAGGTCACGCCGCCGCCCGGCAGCGCCCGCTGGACGCTGCGCATCCGCTTCGAGGACGATACGGCTCAGCGCCTGCCCGAGGACGAGGCGGTGCCCGAGGGCGAGGAGGAGATCGACCTTGAGACCTTCTACCGCGACTTCATCGAGCCGCCGCGCGGCACGCTCGAGGTCAGCGTCGAGGTCGAGAGCCCGGCGGCGAAGGGGCAGCTCAACAAGATCCTCAACGCCATCCTGCGCGACCGCCACGGCCGCTGAGAGACGCAAGAATAACGCGTTGGGGCAAGACCCTGCTGCGCGACCACACTGTCAAAGAGCAAACGAAGACCGCCCCGAGTGTCAGGGCAAGCTTCGCCATTGCCGCGAGCAGGACCGCTCCGGCTTATGCCTTAACTTTCCCCGTCGCCCATGGGCTGCGGGGGCGCGGGCGCTTCACGTCGCACCGCACTAATAGACTGGCGCTCCGCGAAGCGGCCGCCGCGGCGATTTTGGGCCATTGTCCGACCGCATCTTCGACGCGCCGGGCAGCGGGCTCTTCACCCGCCTTGACCGCCCCAGGGCTCTTTCGAGATAGGGGCTAGCCCGGTCGCCTTAAGCCCCAAACGGGCAGCCCCGCCATAGTACGGTACGGGCGGCCTGGACGGCCTCCCCGGGCGGCCGCGCCGACTAACGAACGCAGACCCGCCGGAGGCGCCGCTCCTCTCCCCGTGGGCGGTGTCGGATCCAGACCACGCCCCCGCACGGGAGAAGATGCATCCGAGTCTAAGGGCGGTTTTCAGAGCGGGGATAACTTTGCCCGGAAAAAATTGTTGCTGGTTAATGGAGAGTGAAGATGGGGCCCAAGGCTTCACCCCCACCCGGCTCCGCGTAAGGCGCGGGGCCAGCCCGCGCCAACGCTTAGCATCCCTCCCCCGTCAAGGCTATCGTATGCACACATCTCAAGTGAGCCGCCCAAGCCATTTCGAAAAAGCGAGTCTTTCCAACAAATGCGAAGGCACCGGATACTGACCGTTTCTCCTAAGGTAGGGCAGATAAGTTATTGGAATCATTGAAGTCAAAAAGATGTGTGAATCCGATAGCCCGTCAAGGGGGAGGG